>JBBRPU010000147.1:0-7834 GCA_038227545.1 Candidatus Acidiferrales bacterium | reverse complement strand
GGTTGGAAATATCAAAGTAGCGGCAATGTAATGGCCAATAGCGGCCGGAATCCTGGTTTAAGGTTGCAAAAATTCGCACCATGCGTTGTCGTCAATCCACAAAGACCAGTTAGGGGAAGCAGATGAGACGCTTAGGGTTGTATCTGGTACTCGCGGCATTTTTTGGTGGGAGCGCATTCGCGCAAAGCACCAACGTGGCTTTCAAAGGTCCCAATCCATACTACGACCTGGCGTCCGCCGGACTGTACGCCGGCTCTGGCGGCTTCATCATATGTAACACCACAGCGGCGAGTGCCACAGTAACGTGCCCCGGCGGAGTCGGGGATTTTGCTGTCGGCCAGGGAATAGAAATACCGCTAGCCGGCGCGGCGTCGAAGTTCAACGCATGGGGAATTACCAGTATCACCGGATTTTCGCGCACCGCCAACATCGCTTCCTATTCCTACACCGGCCCGATGCTGGGCGCTGGGCAGACCGTCAGGATCGCCGGAATGCCGGACGGGTCGTTCAATGGCAACTTCACCATTACCGGCAACGATGGAGATTTTGGACATTTCTTCGCCGCCAACGTCGGCGACAACGTTGCTCCCACCGTCAGTTCGGGCACGGCGACCTTGACGAGCGCGGTTGGAACTGTAAATCCCGCCGGAATTCTCAGCGGTTCCACAACCTACGAATATCAAGTGGTGATGCGTGGCTACCACGGCGAATTGAGCGCCGCGAGCGGCGTCATGACAACTACAACGGGCGCCGCAACCCTTGGTGTGAATACCTCGCCGGTTTTATCGTGTTCGCGCGCCGGCGGCCTGGCAACCTGCATCACGAACTCCACGCACAACTTCCAGGCAGGCGTAGCGGTCGACCTCGAACAGACTACCAACGCGGGCTACAACGGCACCCACGTCATCGTGACCACTCCCAGCGCTACACAGTTCACGTTCTATCAGAAGAGCGGCGCTGATGATTCCGGCACTGCAAGCGGCGGCATCGCAAAAGTGGTCGCCAAAAACATCGTGAAATGGAACATGACGCAGTACCTCGTGCTGCAAACCATCGTATATCGGCAGAAAAGCGGCGGCGGATATTCCATCGCGGGAGTGGTCGAAGGTATGGACGGTGCGTTTGTGGATTGGGGATTAGCCGCACCAACGGTTCCTGCATACGTCCCGAAGGCTCCCCCCGCAACGGCGACGAATGGAATTCTGGCGACGACCATTGCTGCGATACACGGGACGACGCTGGTCCTGGCCAACGCGGCTACCGCCGCAACCTCCAACCAAACCGCGAAACACGACAATACCCCTATTGTGCTGGCCGGGTGCGCGGCGGTCCCTTCCAAAGGCGGGGGAACCTTATATATACCCGCTCAGAACCCCATTCTAAGCGTGCCCTTCAACTCCCCGCTGGACATGTACCACAATTGTGCCGGGACGCAGCTCACCCTCACAATCGCGTCACCCATCACGATCAACGACCCGATAATCATGAAGCAGAATTCGATCACAATTAACTCCGCCCCAGGTGGAAGTCCCACTGGCACGCCATTCCAGAGTTATTCAGCAACGGTAATTGGCGGGACTGCCTATCCCTTCTTCTATGTCGTCCCCGGCAGCTTCGGGCCCATGACTTTCACAAACCTGTCCATGAATTGCAACGGGCCGTATCAGAGCTGCGTTGTGCAGGATCAGGACGGCGGTGGCGGCGGAGTAGCAAACATTTCCTACGACAACATCACGTTCAGCGGTTCTGCTGGCTCCATGCCCATGATCATGCGCTCCGGCGGTTTCAATTTCTGGTTTAACCGCGGGTTCTTTCAAGTCGCCGGGGGCGCGTGGGGAGTTCCCGAAGCTCTGCAGATTACGACACCGAATGCCTTAAGCGGCTCGGACACTGGTCACGGAAACGGCTGGTCTATACCAGGAATTATGGAATTCAACAAAACCATCTTCGCCGGCCACGGCATTGAGTACAACGACTGGGGCAATAACAAAATTATAGGGGTGGCTGGCCACGCGACTTTCAACGAGTCATTGATCGAAAGCCCATGGGTTCCGTGGATGAGCGTTTATCTGACCGGTGCAAACACGGTATTCACTCAAGTGCAACTGAACAACATTACCTACGCCGACTTCCTGAGTGGTGGATCTACACCCTTCATCGCCCTTTCTCCGCAAGTCAGAATTGGAGGAATCGACTCTCGCTTCGCCTCGTGCGGCAGTGGGAGTCAACCGCTATTCGAGGGAAATGTTTCGGGAGGGGTAACCGTTGTAGGTGGAACAGCGGCCGGTTGCGTATCCGGAATCGCTGGCGGAATTATCCGCGATCTTACAAGTTCAGTGGCCGATACCTATCAGAGCGTCAGCCAGCAGTTCACCGGGACGGGCAGGTCTTTCTTTGCGATGGACACCCCCACCGCGCCGGCCAGCGCCATCGTTAGCCCCGGTGGAAACGTCTCCGTCGGCCTGAACTGCTATGCCGTTTTTGCCTATGACCGAGATGGCGGCACCACCACGAACGGCCCTCGCGTCTGCACCACCACAACCGCGGGAAAGCAAACCGTCACCATTGCGCGTCCCAAGCTACCCGGGAACGCCACCGCGTGGAATGTCACGTGGTTCCCTCAGCGGGGCGGATCAGCATATCTGAGCTGCGTAGCCATCCCGGCTGGCAAATCCACCTACGTCCATGCCGTCAATTCTGGATGCGGCAATCCCTTCAACCTGAGAAACACCGCTGCGAAATCCAGCCTTGGCCCCAGTGGTATCAGCACTCAGGCTTTCACGGGAAACACTCTCGATCTGATCGACACCGTATCTCCAGGTGCACCGGGAGCACTTCTGGGGCGTTTGTATTACCACGACGGCCAACTGGCCTGCCAAAACTCCGACGGTTCGAGTTGCCTCCCACCGACCTCCTTGAAAGACTCGGACGGGCCAAGAACGTCAAAAAAAATTGAGCGTGGTGACGGGCCAAACAAAACCAAGCTCGAGGACGCAGCAAAAGGCTTCCTCACACACCGTGAATTCTTCCCTGCCGCCGGAAACAACAATGGAGTGTGTTCACAATGGTTCAACACGACCGTCGCGCCAAAATCCCACGCAGGCGCGAACGTAGTCGAGTGCCTGGATCCCGTGGCGGATGGTGAAGCCTTTCAGCCGACGCCGGTTTTTCTACCGCCAGACTGGGCCGGCACCGTGGACGTCGGAATAATTTTTTCCAGCATCGCTACCTCTGGATCAGTGATTTTCCATGTTCAAACCGCATGTTCACCCATTGACGGAAGCTCAACGGATGATGCCCCCTTCAACTCTCCGCAGGCTATGCCCGCTATTACATTGACCACGCCAGCGAACGGACAGTGGCAAACGCTGAAAGCAGATGTCAACACCGCCGGCTGCGCTGCCGGACAATCGCTGCTCCTGAAATTCACGCGGGCGAAGGATACGGCGGTCGGCGTGGCCAATATTCGCGGCTATTCCATTACGTACCGCACAAACAACTCCGAGCAATAAGAAATTTTCAGGTAACTGCGCGAATCAGTTCCTCGTTCGCGATTCCAAATTGACGGGCTTGACCGATCAGGGCCTCCCGCGATATGCGGGAATTTGCCATTTTCGGGACGTTATTCCTTCGACGACGCCCGCCTCTGGCCAGGCTCTGCCGCTGGTCCATTTGGGCCAGACCTCTCTAGCGTACTGCATCTGCTACTTGGTGTGATACGTAGTTACGATGTCGAAGTTCAGAACGATCTGAAACAGAGGTGGCTTTTCTAAACAGTTCAAGGGAAGCTCCGCGCTTTTTCAGCAACAGCTGCAGCTCGCCCACGTATCCTTCACGAAATGCCCCTTCGCAGTAGGCCAGGTAATACTCCCACATGCGCACGAAGTCATCGTCAAAACCGAGCGCATAGACGTCGGCGGCGCGCGTCAAAAATCTTTCGCGCCAGGCTTTCAAGGTCTCCGCATAATGCAGGCCTATGTCATCGGCCTGATGCAGCGAGAGTTGCGTGCTCCTCCCAAGACTCTTAAACACTTCCGCGACGGACGCCAACTCCGCCCCTGGAAAGATATATTTCTGAATCCAATCGGAGCGTTTGCGATAGGAAGAGAATTTCTGGTCATTCATCGTGATCGCTTGCAGAAACATCAAGCCATCCGGTTTGAGCAAGCGATCACACGCACCAAAATAAGTGTCGTAGTACTTCAAGCCAACGGCTTCGAACATTTCGATACTCACCAGTTTGTCAAACTGGCCGCGCAGGTTCCGATAGTCTTCTAGCAAAAGCGTAGTGCGGCTCCGGGTCTCTGGAGACTGCTGAAACAATGGTTGCGCATAATCGTATTGCTGCCTGCTAATGGTGGTAGTTGTCACCCGGCAACCGAAATTCGTCGCAGCATAGGCGGCGAATCCTCCCCAGCCCGTGCCGATTTCCAGAAGATGATCGGAAGACTGTAAGCGCAGGTGGCGGCAAATGCGTTCATATTTGTTCAACTGAGCCTGTTCCAGGGAGTCGCCAGGCTTTTGGTAGTAACCACAGGAATACGCCATGCTTCGATCCAGGAACAACCGGTAGAAATCATTTCCGAGGTCGTAATGTTGCGCAATGTTCCGGCGGCTCCCGGAAACCGTGTTGGCGCGAAAGCGATGATGGATGGCGTCGGCTATGGAGCTTAATGTGGAAAATATTCGATTGCCATTTCCCAGTCGATCGAGATTGCGTACAGCCAAACGTACTACGGACACCAGATCCGGCGAGGACCAATCTCCCTGCATAAATGCCTCGCCCATTCCCGTGTCCCCGCCAAGGACCGCCCGCTTGAAAAAGCGATCATTGTGCACCACCACCATGGCTTTCAAGCCTTCCTCTGGAGCACCAAATGTGTAGGTTTGCTCCGGGCAGACCAATTCGAGATGGCTTTCGGCTAGTCCACTGAGTAAATGAAAAAACAATTTTTTGTACACGTGGTGGGTCATTTATTGCTCCATGAAGCGCCAAAATGGCGCGTGTTCGCGGCGGGAAATTGTGCGGGTCCGGGATGATGCAGTAGAGGAACTTTCTTGAAGCGCAGCCGTGCGGCCTCCCAATGAATCGCCATGATCGTTTTGGCTGTTACCCACGGAAAGTGGAATAGCGCGTGGCGGAGCCACTCTGCCGACCACGGCCGACGCGAAAGCTCCAAGGTACCGCCAAAGAGCCGCTGCCCATTTTCGTCCACGTTGGTTTGGACCACCAACGAATCGCCGGGAAACGTGAAACTCCAGCGGTATTGGCAATTCATGCCGATAAATGGCGACACGTGGAAATTCTTGGCGAAGTCGAATCTTAGAACCACTTCGGAATTACCGGCCTGATTCGCGGGAGAAAGCCAATAATTCTGCGTTTCACCAAAAGTGTTATTCACCTCGGCGAGAATCAACTGCACATTTTCGTGGCGATCAAAGCAGTAATAGAAAGAGACGGGGTTGAAGTTGTAGCCGAAATACCGGAGATGCGTCAGGAGGAAAATTTGCCCGTCCGGTAGTTTCAGGTTATGGTGCGCAGCGTCGTCTTGCAGCCGCTGGCGTAGCGGTTTACGAAGGTCACCGAAGTGATCGCCGTCATAAAAACTTGCCCAGTTCCAGCGGTTATAACTGCTCAGACGCGAGACTCGCATCAGCTCAGGAATTTTCTCGATGTCCAGAAACGCCATGAACAACGGATACTCAAATTCATGCACCGCGGGCCGCAGCCTGGCGTGTTTCACAGATCCAAAATAGAGTCCGCTCTCCATCAGAGCTCCGGCCGCCACGGAACATTAAGGCTTCGCGCGACGCGGATGGCGGAGTTCAAACCATCTTCGTGAAACCCATAAAACCAGTACGCGCCGCAGAAATGTGTGTGGTTGCGTGCGCTGATTTCCTGCCAGCGCCCCTGCGCACGAATCGCCGCCAAGTTCATCAGGGGATGCTCATAGGTCATCTCTCGCAGGATGCTTTTTTCGCTTACGAGGCCCTTGGAATTGAGTGTTACGCAGTAATGTTCAGGAACCGCCAGACTCTGTAGGCGGTTCATATCGTAGGTAAGTGTGGCGCCGCGAACTTCTGTACCAAGATGATAATTCCACGCGGCGCGCGCGGCGTGACGCCGGGGCAATAATCGCGAATCCGTATGCAGCAACGTGTTGTTGCTGCTGGTAGTCAAATTACCCAGTACATTTCGCTCCTGCGGCGAGGGATCGGCCAAAAGCTCCAGCGCCTGGGGGGCGTGGCAGGCAAAAACAATTTCGTCGAAACTTTCCGAGTCTCCGGTGTTGAACTGAATCTGCACGCTTCCAGAACGCCGTGAAACGGATGCTATCCCCGCTGCCAAGCGTATGCGAGAAGCGTAGGGCCGCGTCAAAGGCGCAATGTATTGGCTGCTTCCTCCTCTGAGCACGTACCACTGCGCCTGAGTATTGATTCCCAAAAAGCCGTGGTTATCAAAAAAACGAACCAACGTGACCGCCGGGAAGCCCGCTATTTCTTCCATGGAGGTAGACCACACCGAGGCCGCCATGGGGTACAAGTAGTAGTGTGCGAAATCACCGCTAAAATCGTTGGCCTGTAGATACGCCTCTAGCGTCATGGTAGCGGCTGCCGGATCGCCTAGAATCAGTCGCGATATTCGATTGAAACGGACGATCTCTTTCAGGAATCGATAATGCGCCGGGCGAAATAAATTCTTGGTCTGCGCAAAGAGCCCGGTCATGCCGCGACTACTGTACTCAAAACCGGTCTTGCGACAGGAAACTCCGAAAGACATGTCACTTTTTTGGCGTTCCACTCCAAGTCTTTGGAAGAGCTTCACCAGATTTGGATATGTCCGGTCATTGTGGACGATGAATCCGGTGTCGATAGGTAGCACACCGCGACTCGTCTGAATCTGATGAGTGTGCGTATGTCCACCGAGCCGGTTGTCGCGTTCCAGCAAATGTACTTCATGGTCGCGACTCAGAAGGTATGCTGCGGCCATTCCCGAAATGCCCGCACCGATTACCGCGATGCGGCTCACGCTTCTACCTCCGGCGCGGGCCCGAAGATCGGCAACCGCTGCATTTCCCTTGCGGAGCCTAAGCGAGCTACCGAACTCAAAGCTCCGCTACCCCAACTTCCGTCGAGATCACCAGAGAGTTGGCGAACAAGCGTTCCGTTGTAGAAGGAATAGATATCTATACGCATTTGTGCTGCTGAGATTGCCCCCATAAATTACGTGTGAAACCCTTCGCCGGATGCTTCGTGTGCTAGAAAGAGTCTACCGAATTGTCAAGGTCTTGTCCAAGACAAATCATTGACAGATTCGGGTTGGCACGATATGTTAGGAAGTATCTGATGTCATCTGCTTATCCCATTCGCGCTGTATCCAAGCTCACTGGCATCCCGGAAGACACGTTGCGTGCATGGGAGCGTAGATATCAGGCGGTAACTCCACGACGATCCGGACGCGGGCGCATCTATTCGGATAAGGAAGTTCAGCGGCTTACGCTGTTGAAGGAGGCGGTGTCGCGGGGACACTCTATCGGCCAGGTCGCGAGAGCCAGTAACAACCAACTGCGTGCGCTGTTGCAGAAATCAGCCAATCTTTCCTACGACAACGGGAGCAAAAAGACGACCTCATCCCGGCAGCGCCCGGCAGAGCCAGGCGACGCAGCACCGGAACTAGCTGCGATCCTAGGTGCGATTGAAGCCTATGACTATCAGCGCGCTGAGCGGGAATTGGCCCGACTAGCGGCGGCGGCACCAAGTCCCAGGCAATTAGTGCATAAACTAGGACTGCCTCTGATGCACATCGCCGGCGAACGTTGGCATGCGGGCAAGT
>JBBRPU010000146.1:0-7922 GCA_038227545.1 Candidatus Acidiferrales bacterium | reverse complement strand
GGTCGTGGCTAACCACCACGCACGCGAAAGGCGCGTTGCGCAACAGGCCTTCCAGCCACGCGATGCCCGCGAGGTCGAGGTGATTGGTGGGTTCGTCGAGCAGCAAAACATCCGGTTGCTGCACCAGTGCTTCGGCGATGGCGAGGCGCTTGCGCCAGCCGCCGGACAACGTGGCTGCCATCACATCGCGCTCGGTGAAGCCTACGCGACCGAGCGTTTCCGCGATGCGTCCGGCTCTTTCGGCCTTCGGGACATTCGCGTCCTGCATGGATTTTTCGACCACCGAGAGAATGGTGTCACCCTCGGCAAATTCCGAAATTTGCGTTACGCAGCTCAGGCGCGTGCCTTTGCGCACGGCAACGTCTCCGGTGTCGGGTTTTACGCGGCCGGCCAGAATTTCGAGCAACGTGGATTTGCCCGAGCCGTTCGGACCGATGACGCCGATGCATTCGCCGCTTGATACCGTGAAGGAAATATCGCGAAATAACGGTGTCGAGCCATACTTCTTGGAAAGTCCCTGTGCGCTGATAATTGGTGGCAAATTTCTCGCTTCTCCTACTCTTAGTTTACCCTGCTAGCGTGCGCGCGCGGCATGATAGCGGTGCGGCCCGCGAAATACATTGCAGAATGAACCAAGAAAATAACCAGCACTACGATGCGGTGATTCTCGGCGGCGGCGCCGCGGGGTTGATGTGCGCCATAGAAGCCGGTAAGCGGGGACGGCGCGTAGCCGTTCTGGAGCGCGCCGCGCGCATCGGCAAAAAGATTCTGATTTCCGGCGGCGGCCGCTGCAATTTTACCAATCTCCATTGCCGTCCCGAGAATTTCCTCTCCGCGAGTCCGCACTTCGTCAGGTCGGCGCTGGCCCGCTACACGCCGGCCGATTTCATTGCCATGGTGGAGAGTCATGCCATCGTGTATCACGAAAAAACTCTGGGGCAGCTTTTTTGCGACCGCTCCGCCCGGGACATCACCGGAATGCTGGAAGCGGAGTGCGGCGCGGCCAACGTGGAAATCTTGGTGGACATGGATGTTCGGGAGGTGCGCCGCACTACGGAATTTGTGGTTTCCACCGCGAAAGCGGAATTTATCGCGCCGGTACTGGTGGTCGCTACCGGCGGGCTGACTATCCCAAAAATGGGCGCCACGGATTTCGGCTATCAACTGGCGCGGCAGTTCGGAATTAAGATTCGCGAAACGCGCCCGGCGCTTACCCCGCTTTTGCTGCACAGCCGCGACCGCGCGAACTATTGCGATCTCACGGGAGTTGCCGCTGAAGTGGTCGCGTCCACAAATGGCCACGCCTTCCGTGAAGCCATGCTGATCACGCATCAGGGATTGAGCGGACCAGCGATTTTGCAAATTTCTTCTTACTGGGAGAAAAACGCGGCGTTAAAAATTGATCTCGCGCCTGATCGCGATGTTTTCGCTCCGCTACGCCAGTCTTCGACAAGGAACGCGGCCGCAGCACGCGCCGCGCTGCAACTGGCATTACCGAATCGCCTGGCAACCCGTTGGATAGAGGCCAACGCTCCTGCAGGTTGGACTAACGAAGATCTGGCGCGAGCGGAACGCAACCTGCATTCGTGGACGATTATTCCCGCCGGCACGGAAGGCTTCGACAAAGCAGAAGTCACGCTCGGCGGCGTGGACACCGAAGAGCTCTCCAGCAAAACGATGGAGGCGCGTAACGTGCCCGGATTATTTTTTATTGGCGAAGTTGTGGACGTGACCGGCCATCTGGGCGGCTTCAATTTTCAGTGGGCGTGGTCCAGCGGCGCGGCCGCGGGTCGCGCGCTGTGAGCCTGGAACCTACGCCGCCGCCGCAAAAACATTACGGAAGCGTAAACGCAACTACGTAGTCGCCCTGCTTGGTGTTGAGCTTACCGTGTCCGCCGGCGGCGATCACCACATATTGCTTTCCGCCCACGCTGTAGGTCATCGGCGTGGCCTGCGCGCTCGCCGGAAGATCAAACTTCCAAAGCTCTTTGCCGGAATCGGCGTCGAACGCGCGAATGTTGGTGTCCATCGTGGCGGCGGAGAAAACCAATCCACCGGCGGTGGCAATCGGGCCGCCCAGGGTAACGGTTCCAGTGTTCATCCCCGCAACAAAACTTCCCAGCGGCACATCCCAGGCTTTCTTGCCGGTAAATAAATCCACGGCCGCCACCGTGCCCCACGGCGGGGCATTGCACAAACTGATCGTTTCGGTCGGCGCCAGCAGCGGGGTGCGGAACATGCCGTAGGGCGCGCCCTCCTGCCGTCCCCACTCGCCGTGGCTGCGGTCGTTGGTGGTGGACTTGTTATAGTCGGAACCATACTGCTCGCGCGGAATCAGGCGCACGAAAATTGCCAGCCGGTTGGTATCCATCACCAGCAGGTGGCGCTGCGGATCGTAAGTGGCCCCTCCCCAGTTGATGCCGCCAACGCTTCCGGGAAACACGATGGTTCCCTTGACGCTTGGCGGAGTAAAAATTCCTTCCGACCGCGCGCTTTTTATTTTGTCCGCGCAGGCTTGTTTTTCTTCGGGAGTTTTGCCCCACGCGTCTTCGGGCGTCAACTTTTCCGGAACCATCGAAATTGTGGAAGTCGGTTGCGTTGGCCAGGCCTGTTCGCCGGGAATATCACTCTTGGGCGCGGGCCGTTCTTCTACCGGGAGCAGCGGCGCGCCCGTGAGACGGTTCAGCACGAACACGCGGCCCATCTTCGTGGTGATGGCGATGGCAGGCGTGTCCTCGCGCCACGAAAATAAAATCGGCTGCGAGGCCACGTCGTAGTCCCACAAATCGTGATGCACCACCTGGAAGCCCCACACAAATTCTCCGGTGGACGCTTTCAACGCCACCACGGAGTTGGCCCACTTGTCGTCACCGGGACGCAGCCCGCCGAAATAATCCGGGCTGGCGCTGCCAGTGGGAATGAAAACCAGATCGCGCTCGGTGTCCACGGAAAGTGTGGACCACGCGTTGCCGGCGCCCGTCCGCGGAGTAGTTTTTGCAGCCCAGGGAATCGGATCCCAGGACCAACGCTGCTTGCCGGTGCGGACGTCAAATCCGCGCACGATGCCGCGTTCCAGTTCGACCGCGCGATTGTCGCCGATGGACGACCCGGTGATGACCACATCTTTGGCGATCGCCGGCGCAGAGGTCACCTGGTAGTCGCCCCGGTCGCGCAGATTCACGTCTTTGGTCAGATCCACCTGTCCATCGGTTCCGAAATCCGCGCACGGTTTGCCGGACACGCCGTCCAGCGCGATCAGCCGCGCATCAATGGTGCCGATGAATATTCGCAGGGCGCAGGGAGCGCCCGGCTTCGCGCCGGAATCCTTCCACGCCGAAACTCCCCGCGAAGTAATTTCGGAATAGCGGTGGCTGGTGGAAACCTTCGGATCAAACTCCCAGATTTTCTTACCGGTGTCCGGCTCCAGTGCAATCACGTGATCGAGAGCGGTGCTCAGATAGAGTCGGCCGTCTACGAGAATGGGGGTGGCCTCAAACGTGGCGCCCTTTTTTAAATCGCCCAATTGCTCGAGCACCCCGGTGCGGTAAGTCCACGCGACTTTGAGCTGTGTGACGTTATCGCGATTGACCTGCGCCAGTGGCGAGAAGCGCTGCCCGCCGGCATCGTTGCCATAGTTTGGCCAATTCGTGTCGGGCGCAGGCAAGCTTTTCGTCGCCCCCGCTGAGTTGGCGGGATCGGGCTGTTGCGCTAGCGCCGGTAAGGCGGCGCCCACCCATGCCATTGCCAAAACAAATGCGCACGCCACCGACCGTAATAGGAAATTTCGAGATTGCGTTTTCATGGCCGTAAGTAATATCGCAACGGGGGTACTAACGCAATCGGTTGGAACGATCTAACTGGATGCTCACGAAGTCCGAGGCCAAGTGAGACGAGGTTTGGGAATTGAGGTCTAATGCCGGGGGCGGCCAATCTTGATTCCGCTGATGAAGCTGACGGCCACGAGTAGTAAGATGGCCGAACTTAGGGCAACAACGATCATGGCGAGCCTCAGTCGTTAGGGAGCACGCCAATCGCCAACGTAAGTTGTCTAGATTGTGTAGAAAATGGTGCAGGATTGACCGTCGGGGCCCGAAATGGCCACAAAACAACTACGGAGATTTGTTATGCCCGGCGACCCATGGTGGAGCCGATACCGCTGATAAACGTGACGGCAACCAGCGCGAGTATTGCTGCGGAAATGGCCACGACGATCATCGCTGTTCCCCTTAGCTGATGAGGTGTCTGCTGCAAAGGCAGTGTATGGGAAGGGCGCTAGCCCGTTGTATACCCGCTAAACCTTAGTCGCTGACCTGCGATACTGCAGTAAAGTACCAGTACGATCTGCCATTAGAATCAACAGCTTACGACTTATTCAGGCGTATGGAACCGTCCGACGTGTGGATCACCAGGGGCTGGCCGCCGCCATTCATCTTGCCGTGAATCTGCGAATTGCTGAAGCTGCCCTCCACCGTCACCGGCATTCCCAGGCTGATGTGGCCGTCGCCGGTGCTGGCGTCAATATTAGCCTGGAGGTCCCCGGGAAGGGTCATATCCACGCTGCCGTCGCCCGTTCTGACATTCCAGCCGCTGTCCATCTTGGAGCCGTTGCCCACCCGCGCCTCCACGCTGCCGTCGCCAGTCTTGATATTCAAGCTGTCAAAGCGGCCTTCCAGCTTGACGTGGCCATCACCGGTATCGGAATTCACCTTACCATCCAGATTCCGCGCCTCGATGCTGCCGTCCCCGGTGTGCATGCGTATGTCGCCCTTGAGGCTGTCCACGGTGATGCTGCCGTCCCCGGTCTGTAAAACGATCGTGCCTGACAGCCCGTTGGCCTTCACGGAGCCATCCCCAGTGTGCACATTCACGTTCCCGTCCAGGGAAGAAGCCTCCACCGCGCCATCGCCAGTCGAAACTTCCAGATCACCGGCCTTGGGCATGCGCACTTCGATATGTAATTCCCGCGAGTGTCCGCCCCACATGAAGCCAAAATGTCCATGGATGCGGGCCACCACCTCGACGCGGTCGCCGTCCTGGCGGGTGTCCACACTCAAATCCTTGTTCAGGGTGTACCCGCGGTAGGTCACGTGGAATTCCACCTGGCGGGAATCGCCGCTTGTCACGCGCACGCTGCCATCGTTGGTGTCTACGCGCACGTTGGGCCGCCCGCTCACAGTGAAGGACTTGGTCACCTCTTCAGCATGGGCGGCGGGCACAGCAGCGGCCATACCTAGTGCCAGCGCAGCGACTGTAGCGAGTTTCACTGCTGTGGCGTGGTAGGGAAGTAGCGTCATTGCAAAGCCTCCAAGTGGTGCTGGTAACAGTTTATACGAGACCTGCGGGCGGAATGTTCCCGGCGTACCAGCCCGGATCCAGGCAGAATGAACTTTAGGGGTCTCTGGCCCGTATAAGGTCCAAGGCAGTCCTGGACAGGTTGTTGCCGCTCTTGACGAAGGTCGCAATCTCCAACAATTTATCTGCGCTGTAGAAACGCCCATACGCCGACATGGAGGTCATACGAATACCGTGCTTGATAATCCAGGCGACTTCGGCTTGCGAGTACTGAGTACCCACGCTCGTTAACTGAGGGGCCGGTGGGAAATTTGCACGGTCCTCCTGAAAGGGCTTGCCCAGCTCCCCGTGACACCCGGCGCAACCCTGCATGTAAAGCTTGCCACCGGCGATGATGGCTTGCTCATTCCCGGCGGGCATCGGCGGAAATTCAACGGCATGCCGGCGCACCGAAGCCTGCACGATAAAACGCATCGCTGCGGTTTCCAGGGATGAGGGTTTCGCATCGCTATGAATGGGAGTAAATCCAAGAACTAAAAATCCGAATAATGCGGCAGGCACGAGTATCACTGACGAAAGTACGCCCATGAGGTAGGTCCTCATTTTGGCGACTCCGGCACGTTGGTGCCCCCGGTTGATGGGTGGATTTTGCTCAAGAGCTCCGGGGACAGTTTTGGAAAGCGCCGAATGAACGCTGCGACCGCCCATAAATCTTTATCCGCATAGCTGAATTCCTGCGCGGACATCCCCGTCCGCCTGATCCCATGCTTAGCGACCCAGAAAGCTTGTGCTTCGTCGTAGGCCGTCCCGCTGGAGGGGAACTGCGGTGCGGGCGGATAAAAGGTCGCACCAAAGTCGCTGGGCGGTTTGCCGGGTTCTCCGTGACATCCAACGCAATCGTTTAGATACAGCCGGCCTCCCGCAACAAGCGTTTCCTCGGTCGCGGGAAGCGGATTGTCCTGCCGGGGAGCGCTCCGACGCACGGATGCGTGTATTGCGAAATAGGCCAGGCGGGCGGTCCAGGCGGGGATGGGGGCGTCGGCGCGTACATCAGCCAACCCAGTTGCCAGATATCCGGCTACGGCCAAAAAGAGAATCACTAGTCCGGTAAGAAGCCCGAACAGAAAGTTTTTCATCGCTTGGCGTTTCGACGCCTCTCGGGGGAATTGGTAAGTGGTGGAATAGGAATGACGGGATTTCGGTTCGTGCGCCTGGTAGCTTAGTAAACGTCAAGGTCGCGGCCCACGACCACCTCACCGTTATAGCCTGACGTCACTTCCTTCAGCAATTGCTCCGGCGAGGAGGCCTGCGGACGCATAGCCGGGCGCAGCACAATGGACGCATGATACAGAATCAGCAGCCGCGGCTTGGCTTTGCCCGCCAGTTCGGCAAGCTGCGATGCATTGGTGTGGTACTTCGCGCTGTAGGCCTGAAATCCTGGCGGTCTACGCGTCAGAAATTCCTGCGTTTGAACTTCGTGGATCAACACGTCGCAGCCGTGACAGGCATCAACGGTTGCCTGCGACGGACTGGTGTCGCCGGAGATCACCATACTCCGATCGGCAGTGTCGAAGCGGTAACCGAAATTTTCGGGAAAAACGTGCTTGGTGGGGAACGCCGTCACCGTCACGTTTGCGTCTTTGTAGACGACCCCAGCAGCAATCTCGTGAACGTTGACCTTGTAGCTCTCGGAATAGTTGGTGCCCTGCCAGGGTTCGGTGGCGATACGCTCTTCGGTGTCCGCTTGCCAGGCCGCCAGGACGTGGTCGGTCATGGCTTTGATTCCTTTCGGCCCGTAGACTTCCAGCGGAGTTTTTCGCCCCATCACCCAAGGAGTGAAAATCAGGTCCGGGTATCCGACGGTATGGTCGGAGTGCAAGTGCGTCACGAATACGACGCGCAGGTTGGTAGGCTCCAGCGCCGGAATTCCTCGATCGAACATGGCCGCTTTCGCTTGCCGCACTACTCCCGCACCGAAATCCACCAGGTAGGCGGTACCGTTCACTACAATCGCGGTGGCGGGGCCGGACCGATCGGGGTCCGGGAACGGGTTTCCAGTGCCGAGGAGGACGATTTGTGTTTTGGACGGAGCTGCGTCCTTCGGTTTTTCCTGGGCGTCGGCCGATGCGGTGAGACTCGGCAGACTACCAATCGGCATCGCGATCGTCATCGTCCAGAAAACCAGGCAAAATCTCCAGCAATTCGTTTTTCCCATGCCACCTCCACAATCTGACTCGCGGCTCCGGGGAGTTCGTGCCCGCGCGCTTTCTTTTACCACGTTATCTCTGGTTTGACGAACGTGCGCCGCGCCCGTAACATGACTGCTCCACCGACCCATGATTGGCCAAACCATTTCGCACTACCGGATTGTTGAAAAACTTGGCGGCGGTGGCATGGGTGTGGTCTACAAAGCCGAAGACCTGGAGCTTGGGCGTTTCGTAGCGCTGAAATTTCTGCCGGAAGCTGTCTCTCAAGATCCGCAATCGCTGGAACGCTTTCGCCGCGAGGCGCGCGCCGCTTCGGCACTGAACCATCCCAACATCTGCACTATTTATGAAATTGGAAAGTTCGGTGACCAGAGCTTCATCGCCATGGAATACCTGGACGGCGTAACGCTCAAGCACGAAATT
>JBBRPU010000145.1:0-7932 GCA_038227545.1 Candidatus Acidiferrales bacterium | reverse complement strand
GCCGCTAAACACGCGGCCAAGTTGACGGCGGTGGTCGTCTTTCCCACTCCGCCCTTCTGGTTTGCACAAGCGATGATTCTTGCCAAATGTTTCCCCGGCAAAAATTTAGCAAAGCTTCACACCACATGCAAGTTGTTTCGCGCGAAAATAGCGATTTGGACTTAATATGTGCCATTCGAGTGAGAATACGCGTTCGAACGATACTGGCCGAAGGCCGATGTCGAAGGGTCGACCTTTCGAACGCCTGGATTCGTCGTTTCGCCGATTTGCATGTTTCACGTGAAAACGCCGAATCAGAAGGCACGTCCTAGAAATGTCCTCTCACGTGAAACAGCCGATTCTACCGCGTCATCCATTAAGACGTCGTTTCACGTGACACCATCATCGTCTAGGGCGTTTCCACGTGAAAACGGAGGTGTCTACCAGATTCGCATCCCTAGCTAGAAACGCCGTTCACCTGCAAACAAATTGATCTAGGCATTTCCATGTGAAAACGCGATTTGATTTTTCACGTGAAATATTCATCTCCTGCATCGCTCATTCGGGGGCCCTAGCTAGAATCGCTGTTCCACGTGAAGGGTCACCAATATTAATCATCCCATAAGCAACGTTTTCACGTGAAACACCGGGCACGCCAGAAGAAACTTTTCGAAATTAGGTGTTTCCACGTGGAAACCTAGTTCCCCAGTCTGACCAAGGCTGCGTTCCATGTGAAACACGCGTATCCACCAATACGTGTCAAATCAGCCGCAGACGGCACAAGAATTAAGAGCCTCGACATCACGTTTTCACGTGAAACCAACTTTTACTTTCTTAATAACTTATCGGGGTAGACCGCCGATGTCGACACTTCGACACGAGCCGTTTTCACGTGAAAACACGCTTTTGGGGGCGTAGGAAGCCGGCCAACGACATAGCTATACCTATTGTTTTATGTCATTTACGGGTGGCGTTTTCACGCGGAAACGCTAGATGTCGAAGGCCCGACATCTGCACACCGCTACGTCATGCGGACAACTTGGATCCAATCAGGATGACCCGCCGCAGGGATTGCGGCACCGCCACCGGGCTATCCCATTTCCATCCCTTAACCTGCACGACTTCTTCGGCGTCCTTGCTCCCCAGCCACAAAATCACCCGCTCCGCCCCCACACTGTTGGTGGCGGCCCATTTTAGGAATCCGCCAAAGTCGCCCAAAGCCCGGGCGCACAGATAGTCAATTGGCGCGATCTCTTCGCCCAGCTCCTCGTAGCGGCTCACCACCACATTTACTCCATTGAGCCCCAGTGTTCGAATCACCTCGGCCAGAAATGTCGCTTTCTTGATGCTCGATTCCACTAACGCTATCTGCGCGTTGGGTAGCAGAATCTTCAGCGGCAAACCTGGGAAGCCGCCGCCGGTCCCGATGTCGGCGATTCGACAACCGTTCAGGTCCACGAGTTTCGCCGGGAACATGCTCTCGCAAAAATGCCGGTGCAGAATATCCAGGGGTTCGCGGATGGCTGTCAAATTAACTTTATCGTTCCAGGCTAGTAACAATTTCATGTATTCCTGAATCTGACCAACCTGGGTTTCATTCACTTCAATATGAAAATCACTAAGCGCCTTTCGGATGATGGACTCCGACGGCACAAGACTCGGTGGCATAAAGGGGCGGGCTCCCTGAAAATTTGCAGAGATTCGGTGCGCTGGCATCCGCATGAAAACACATTCACCACGCCAGCGCAACAAATTCAATCTCAGCGAAAGTTATCGCGCACGAAATTGTTAGCGCCTGCTCACGATGAGTCTTAGAATGGCCACTCCATGCCGTACATAGTCCGCGCAATCTGCGAACGGAAAAGGTAAATAATGGCGACTCTGAAGTTGACATCCATGGCCAAAGCCGCTGGCTGCGCCGCAAAACTAAATCCCGCCACGCTGGAAGCTGTGCTCAGAAAACTTCCCAGGGACACCAATCCAAGCGTGCTCGTGGGTTTCGAAACCAATGACGACGCCGGAGTCTATTTGATCAGTAAAGACTTGGCGCTGGTGCATACCGTAGATTTTTTTACACCGATCGTGGACGACCCATTTCTGTTCGGCCAGATTGCCGCCGCTAACGCCCTCAGTGATGTCTACGCTATGGGTGGTCGCCCGGTCTCGTCGCTCTCGCTGGTAGGTTTTCCGGAGCACGCCGATCCCGCCATCCTCGAAGAAATCATTCGCGGCGGTCTGGCAAAAATGCAAGAAGCGGAGTGCAGCGTCATTGGTGGCCACTCCATTCGCACCGAAGACATGATTTTCGGCTACGCCGTGACCGGCACCGTGCATCCAAAAAAACTTTGGCGCAACGTGGGTGCTCGCCCAGGCGATGTGCTGATTTTCACCAAACCGCTCGGCACCGGTGTAATCACCACTGCCCTGAAGAAAGATCAAGCCAAGCCGCCATCAATCGAAGCCGCAGTGGCGGCCATGACCACTCTGAATCGCGCGGCAGCGCTCGCGCTCGCGCAACTGGAAGAAGATTCAACGAATGCTGCGAATCAAGAAACAGAACGCGCAGGTAATCCAATTCACGCGGTGACCGATGTAACCGGCTTCGGTTTACTGGGACACGCGCGCGAGATGGCCCTGGGCGATCCCACGCGCGGCGTTGAGTCGGTGTCCTTTACAATTGATCACACCGCGTTTAACTATTTGCCGGGAGCGACTCAAGCCGCGCGCGATGGCCATCTTTCCGGTGGGCTGAAAAATAATCGCGCCTTCGTCGCTGAGTGCGCAGCCTTCTCCGCCGAGGTACCACAGGAATTTCAGGATTTACTGTTCGATCCGCAAACTTCGGGTGGTTTGTTGATCGCCGTGGATCCTAATGCTGCGGCCGATTGCATCGTCACGCTTTCCCGCCACGGCGTGGAAGCTCGCCAGATCGGCAAGGTCATCGCCAAGCGCTCGCCGCTTATCTTTGTCGAATGATTTTGTCCGGCTTCATATTGGGGCCGCCAAGATAAAGAAATTTTTTCTCACAAAGATCTGAAAAAAATTATGGACACCATTACACACGGGATTGCCGGCGCGCTGATCGGTAAAGCGCTATTCAAGGGCGACGATCTATTTGCCATGCGCGCGATGAATCGGCAGCGCATCGTCAGCTGGTCCATGATGCTGGGCGCAATTTTTCCAGACTCCGACACTTTCCGTGACATGCTCTCTCACAATGAGTTGTTGATGATCACCTGGCATCGAAGCGTCACGCATTCGATGCTGTGCCTGCCGATTTTTGCGCTGCTGCTCGCCGCTCTCACCAGATGGATCGCGCGCTGGCGGAAATGGGACGCGCCGTCGTTCGCGGCACTTGCCGGGATTTATGCGTTGGGAATTTTCAGCCACATCGTGCTGGACCTGGTGACGAGTTTTGGCACCATGGTGTGGTCGCCGTGGAAATGGTCGCGGCCGGCATGGGATTTGATTTTCATTGTGGATTTTACGTTCACGGGAATATTGCTGCTGCCTCAAGTTCTTGCTTGGGTTCACGAGCGTCCTGAAAAAAGCCGGCGCCGCGCGCTGGTCTCGCTGGCGATTTTTATCCTGGCGGTTTTTGCGGTGCAGGCCATCGGCAACGCGGTCGGTGCGCCAATTTCCAGCGCGACCGTTTTTCTTTTTGATGCAGTTCTAGCGGCGCTATTTTTGCTGCCGCTGCGCCTGAAAACAAGAGCGAAAAAATCTGATGTAGCGGTGGAGAAAGATTTGACGCTGGACGCAAATAGTTCGCGCGGCGAGAAAGTAAGACGTCTGTGGAATCTAGCGGGACTGGCGGGTGCGTGCGCATACCTGGGACTGGCGGTTTTTGCGCACGGCGCTGCGCTTGATCGCGTAAAGAACTTTGCGTTAATGGAGAAACTGGAGGTACAGTCGCTGGGCGCCTTGCCGTTTCCTCCCTCGCTTTGGAAGTGGGATGGATTGGTGCGCACGCCGCGCGGAGTTTATGAAGTGCGCCTAAATCTCTGGCAGAAATCTCCATTCCTCGTTTCCGCGAATGCAGATCCGGCGGAACGCCCGGCGTTGGAATATCGCTTTTATCCGGAGGCGTATCCCAACGTGTATATCGAAGCCGCCCAGGAGCTCCCAGAAGTACAAAAAGTTTTGTGGTTCGACCGCTTCCCGGTAACGCGATTCCACCAGGAGTCCGGTGAGCAGGTGGTGGAATTTTCCGACATGCGCTTCCCACAAATCGGCAAACGGCGAACGCCATCATTCACATACCGCGTACGCTTCGGCCCAGGTGGAAATGTTTTGTCCCAAGGCTGGGCCAAGTAGTCTGCGTCGAGCCGCAGAAAGATTTAGTGGCAGCGACCGCTAGCGTTGAGACCTGTACCAAAAACTTTATTCTTTTGTAGCGGGATCCGTATCTGTTGGCCCGTCCGCGCAGGTGGTGAAACGCGAAGAGAGGTCCTTCGGCTGCGTGAGCCGGCTCGTTCGCAGGAGCGAACGAAAGAGAAAAATCCGGCTCACTTCGCTCAGGATGACAGTTTGGGTGGGTGGGGCCGTCGTAGCCATGGCCGCGAAGAGGACTACGCATTCCCGACTCACTGGGAAGAGCGATGCGGAAAGTTTTGGAAATTTGGTGACCTCCAAGTTCTCCAGCCTCGCCAATCTCCCCCAGTTTCTCCGTTCCCCAGCCTTTCCGAGTTTCCATGGCGGCGGACTTAGTCTGAGCTTCTTTCCTTGTAGTGCAAAAAAATAACAATTGCGGGTAGTGAGTGCGAGGCGCGGGCCCGCTTGCGGCTTTGGGTGCAGTTCCGATTCGACCGCTGCGGTCGTAACGGGACGGTTGGCTCGGGCGTTGCGTTGTGGCTGGGCGCTTAACTTCAATGCTTGCCACCTTTAGTGAGGCGCGAGTGTTGGGTGCGCAGGTGCAAGACGGTAGCCTACCGCTTCACGGTCGTACGCCATGAATTGGGCTGAGACGCCGGTAACTGCAGGTTACTGCCGAAAGAAGGATCCACACTAATGTTAACTATGAGATTAAGAACGGTGCTGCTCACCGCAGTAACTTTGTTGTGGATGGGCGGGCTGACCACACAAGCCTATGGAGTTGCGGACACTACGACGTCGACATTGACGGCGGTAGCGACCACGGTTTTGGAAGGGAGTCCCGTGCAGCTCACGGCTACCATCGTGAGCAGCGGCGCAGCGCTGCAGGATACCGGGCTGGTACATTTCTGCGATGCGGCGGCACCGCGTTGCGAAGGAGCGAGCCTGCTGGGTGTTCAGCAAGCGGAGAGCGGAGTGGCCTCGATCTCCCTGGTCTTAGGAGCGGGAACGCACAATATCAACGCGGTGTTTCTTGGTTACAACGGCGTGACCGGGAGCACCTCAGCCACGCTAGTCATCACGGTGACGGCGCAAACGAATTACACGCCGGCGATGACCATGGTCCCGACGGGTACGCCTGGCAACTATACGTTGACAGCGACAGTGGTGACGTCGGGAACTACGCCGCCCAGCGGCACGGTTTCGTTTTTGGATACGAGTAACGCTAACGCGGTCGTGGCTACAGGCACCTTGGACCCGCTTACTTTGGCGAGAACGATCATAGTCCCTCCCGGTTCGCCGATTACGTCCCAAGCCCCTTTTTTCTGGGTCACGTCGGGAGACTTCAATAAAGACGGCATCGCGGACTTAGCCGTTATCGTTACTGGCGGTTCGGGGAGCTTGGACATTTTTCTAGGTGTCGGAGACGGCACGTTTCAGGCCCCGGTCAACTACAGCGTAGGCTCTCAGCCGATCATGGCGGTGGTTTCGAATTTCAGTAACGACAGCAATCTCCAGGATCTGGTAGTCGTCAACAGCGCAGACAACACCGTAAGCGTGCTGGAGGGATTGCCGAATGGGACCTTCGGGACTGCCCAAGCCCTAGCTACCGGGATAAACCCCGTGTCTGCCGTAGTAGGAGATTTCAACGGAGATGGATACACCGACATTGCCGTGGCAAATAATAATAACGGAGGAGCTGGGACAGTAAGCGTGATTTTGGGCAATCCCGGAGGCGACGAATTTTTTGCGGGCCAGGTTACTTACCCGGTAGATGCCGGACCCATCGGCCTGGTCACTGGTGATTTCAATGGCGACGGGATACTGGATTTGGTAACCACCAATGAAGCGTCTAGCACACTGAGTGTTTTGCTCGGAGTGGGGGATGGAACGTTCGCCGCTGCCATCACGACTCCACTGCCAACGGGAGCGCAAGCGTCATTTCTCAGCACTGCGGACCTGCGAAACAATGGAACCCTGGACCTGGTGATGGCCACGCCAAATGCGCCAGACGTGTACGTATTGCTGGGAAACAACGACGGCACGTTTCAGGCAGCGGTGGATTATCCAATGGGAGCGGGCGCACTGAGCGTCGCAGTGGGAGACTTGAACGGAGATGGCATTTTGGATCTGGCGGTGCCAGACCTAAACACGGGCGCGGTCAGCACGAAATTGGGGAACGGGGATGGGACATTTGGCGCTAGCAGCACCGTCATGATTGGCCCAGGAACATTTCATCTGGAATTGGCGGATTTGAACGGCGACGGCCTGTTGGACTATGTCGTTGCGGACCCCAACACGGCCACGGTGTCCATCGCGCTGCAAGCGCATACCGAAACGGCGATAGCCGCGGGCGTGGCGGTAACGGGAGCCGGAGCCCACGACGTACTGGCGAGTTACGCGGGAGATGCGGAGCGGGTGGCGGGCGTATCCGCGACTGTTCCGTTGCAAGAACTGATCGCAGTGGCGTCCACCAGCGTGGTCACGGTAACCCCGAATCCTCCAGCGGCTGGGCAAGCGGTGACGATCACGGTGACGATAACACCGTCGCCGGCATTCGCTCCTTATGGGACGGTGAGTTTTTACGATGGGACCACGTTACTGGGGACCGTGAGTGTCAACGCCGCAGGGACAGCTTCGTTCACAACGGCAACTTTGCAGCCCGGCGACGAGATGATCACCGCGGTTTATTCAGGAAGCGCCAGCGTGCTGGGCTCTACTTCGCCGGCAGTGGTGGTAACGGTGACGACGGCGTACACGATGTCGGCTTCCGCGACACCATTTTCGGTGGGACAAGGCGGATCGGTGGCGGTGCCGATTACGATAGCGCCCTTGGGCGTGACGTTCACTGGCGCAGTCACGCTGTCGGCTACGGGATTACCACCGGGAGCGACGGCAACATTTGCGCCGGCTTCAGTGACTCCGGGAACGACTGGGGCACAAACGGTGATGACAGTGAAGCTGGTGGCGGCGGCGATTAGTTTGCCGCAGAGCGATCCGCGAATGTGGTATCTGCTGCTTGGGTTGCTCTTGGCGGTGTGCGGAATCGTGCTGGCCAAGTTCAACGCCTGGCGCCCATTGCGGTGGGGACTCGCGACTGCTGGACTGGCATTCGCGATGGTGATGCTGGCGGGCTGCGGCAGAGAAAGCTCGCCGACCACAGCGGTTACAACGCAAAAGGGCTCGTACACCGTCAACGTGACGGGGACCAGTGGCGCACTGACGGCTACGACTACCGTCACTGTCGTTGTCAACTGAGCCTGCTAACAGAGCGCATATGGGCCCTGACAGAAAATTCTGGTCAGGGCCGGGGCGAAAATTACTGGAGCTGGCGGCACACCAAACGTCAACGGGAGTTTCGCGTTTCCCAGAAAACATTCCGCGATAATTGCGCGATAACACTGCGATGCGCGGCGGTTAAAACTCCAGGCGCAGCGCGACTTGCATGACGCGCTTGTCGGTAAGGGTGCTACCGGCATAGCCGAACGACGATTGATTGTCTACGTTCGCGCTAATGGAATGCGGATCGAAGCGCACACTATTGGTCACGTTGAAAACTTCCCAGCGAAATTGCAGTTTGGCGCGTTCGGTGAGTGAGAAGGTTTTGTCCAGCCCGGTGTCCCAGCTGTAGTAGCCATC
>JBBRPU010000144.1:0-7959 GCA_038227545.1 Candidatus Acidiferrales bacterium | reverse complement strand
GCGGTCATGAAGGGCCGCTCGAATTTTCTGTGCCACGCCAAAGTTCACCAGATGGCTGATCAGCCGCAGCTGAAAGGCATGGAAGAAATTGATGAGTTCCGACAGATTCGCGAATGGTCGCAGCTCACCGAGACCGGCGATCGCAGCGAGCTTACTTTTCTTTCCGACGATTCCGATTTGTGGACCCGCCTGGATGCCCGTCGCGACACCTGCACCGGCCAGAAGTGCGAGCACTTCAACAAATGCTTTGTGACCGCCATGCACCAGCGCGCCAAGGAAGCCGACCTCATCATCGTCAACCACCATTTGTTCTTTGCCGATCTCTCCCTCAAGCAGGACGACTTCGGCAGCATCCTCCCGGAATATTCCGCGGTAATTTTCGATGAAGCCCACGAAATAGAAGACGTAGCCAGCGATTATTTCGGGCGGCAGATGTCCAACTACCGCTTTGAAGAGTTGGCCCGCGACGCCGACCAGTCCTTGCGCTTGCTGAATCTTGGCTCGCCTGCGGTGCTGCGCCGTACCCAGCGCATCCGTGAACGCACCCGCGCCTTTTTTGATTCTTTCCCTCCGCGCGACGGGCGCTTTCCCTTTGCGCGCAGCGAGCGCGACGCTTTTCTTGAGCAAAATCGTGAATCCTACGATTCCATGTTGACGGCACTCAAGGGGCTCGAAACCGAATTTGCCGCCATGGTGCAAAAGCCCGAGGAGCTGATTCGCATCGCCCGCCGCAGTTTTGACCTCCGCCAGGAGCTGGCCTTTCTATTCGAATCCAACGAGAAAAATTACGTCTACTGGTATGAGCGCCGTAACAAGGGAGTATTTCTCACCGCCACGCCCATAGACGTCAGCCAGATTCTGCGGCAGCGTCTTTTCGAGCAATTCGACACCGTAGTTCTGACTTCCGCCACCCTCACCGTCGGCGGGCGTTTCGAATTCATCCGCCAGCGCCTCGGCCTCGATCACGTGAAGGAACGCACCCTGCCGCCGGAATTCGATTACGCCCACCAGGCGCTGCTGTACCTGCCCAACAAAATTCCTGATGTGCGCGACGCCGGGTTCGCTCCCAAGGCGGCTGATGAAATTGTGGAGTTGCTGGAACACAGCCAGGGCCGCGCGTTTTGCCTGTTCACCAGCTATGGCCAGATGAACGATTTATTCGAACGCGTGCGCACCCGTGTCAAGTTTCCTTTGCTGCTGCAGGGCACCGCGCCTCGCTCCGTTCTGCTGGAGCGTTTCAAAAATACGCCGGGCGCCGTATTGTTCGCCACCTCCAGCTTTTGGCAGGGTGTGGACGTTCCCGGCGAGCAGCTTTCCTGCGTAATCGTGGATCGTCTGCCCTTCGCGGTGCCCAGCGATCCCATCGTCGCGGCCCGCGTGCGCGCCCTTCAGGACGACGGCCGCAATCCCTTCTCGGAGTTTCAGGTGCCCCAGGCGGTGTTGGCGCTAAAGCAGGGTTTCGGCAGGCTCATTCGCACTAAAACCGATCGCGGCGTCCTCGCGCTCCTCGATACCCGCATCCAGCGCATGCCCTATGGTAAAATTTTCCTGGAATCGCTGCCCAATTACCGCATCACTCATAATTCGGCCGACGCTGCGCGGTTTCTGGAAAAGTAAAGCACGCGCCGTAGCCTTCCCGAACCGCCAGCCTGCGAAACCGTTAGAGGGTTCATGTTTGAAGTCAGCGTCGAAGACACTTTTTCCGCCGGCCATGCGCTGCGCGGCTATAAAGGGAAGTGCGAAAACGTTCACGGGCACAATTATCGCGTGCGCGTCACGCTGCAGGGCCCGCAACTCGACGCCATCGGCTTGCTGGTGGACTTCACCGAGCTGAAACGCGCCATGCGTGAAATCATGGGCCGGCTGGACCACCAATTTGTGAACGATCTCGAGCCTTTCAAGGCCGTCAATCCATCCGCCGAAAATCTGGCGAAATATTTCTACGATGAAGTCACCCGCCTGCTGCCCGCTCTGCCGCCGGGCGCGCGCATCACCGATGTAATTATTTGGGAGACCGACACCAGCCGCGCGCAGTACCGCCCCGAGAGCGCCACGCTATGAATCGCTCTTTTTACGTTGTGATGATTCCAGTCTTGCTGGTCACGCTCGGATACGTCCTGACCCTCCGGCATTTGGGATTCGCCCCAGGCTATCCTCGGTTGATAATTGCAATGACCGTTTTTTTTGGCCTGATCTGGTGGCTCGGCCGTAGAACCATGCGCAAATCCAAATCCGATGTGCGTTAGCCGCTGAGCCGCGGCGCTGTTTTTCGAATCATCAGCGTAAAAAATATCCACCATGTTCATCACCGAAATATTCAAATCCATCCAGGGCGAAGGCACTCGAGCCGGGCTGCCCTGTATTTTCGTTCGCCTTACGGGCTGTAATCTGCGTTGCACCTGGTGCGACACCGCGTACGCCTTTCATGGCGGCAAGAAAATGAGTGTCGCCGAAGTATCCGCGCGGGCGGACGAATTAGCCGGCCGCGCACCCGAACTCCGTGGCGCAGAAGCGACTGTGCCGCTCATAGAACTCACCGGCGGCGAGCCGCTCCTCCAGGAAGAAATCTATCCGCTGGCCGAAGAACTCCTCGCCTCGGGTTACACCGTAATGATCGAAACCAGCGGTGAACGCTTCATCGGCAAACTCCCGCGTGAAGTCATAAAAATCACGGATGTAAAGTGCCCCGACTCCGGCGAACCGGACACTTTTGAAATGCGCAATCTCGCCGAGCTCAGCAAAAATGACGAAGTGAAATTTGTTTTGTCCACCCGCCGCGATTACGAATTCGCCCGCGAATTTACCAGAGAACACCGTCTCGCCGCGCGCGTCCACCAGGTATTATTTTCGCCGGTCTTCGAAGGTCCCGGCGCCAAGTGGCCCGGCCTGGAACCTCGCAAACTTGTTGAATGGATGCTCGAAGACGGCTTGCCGGTCCGGCTGGGATTGCAGCTCCACAAATTTGTCTGGGATCCCGCCACCAAAGGCGTCTGAGAGAAAGTTATGCCCGCCGCCAAAAACACGCCACAGGAAAAAGCCGTAGTGCTCCTCAGCGGCGGCATGGATTCCTGCGTGTGCACCGCGATTGCAATTGATACTCACGGCGCGGAAAATGTGGCGCTGCTGCACGCCGGTTACGGACAGCGCACCCAGCAGCGTGAGCGTCAGGCGTTCGAATCCATCGCCGATTTTTACCGCATCGCGCAACGCCTGGTGGTTCAACTCGATCACTTCAAGGCCATCGGCGGCTCCGCTCTCACCGACGCCAACATCGCCGTCCCCGAAAATCAGCACGCTACCATCGCCACCAGCTCCACCGAAATTCCCGTCACTTACGTTCCCTTTCGCAATGCACATTTTCTTTCCGTCGCCGTCAGTTGGGCGGAAGTTATCAGCGCGCGGTACATCTATATCGGCGCAGTCGCCGAAGACAGCTCCGGCTATCCTGATTGCCGCCCCGAGTACTACCGCGTATTCCAGGAGCTCATTCGCGTCGGTACCCGCCCGGAAACGCACATCGCCATTACCACCCCGGTTATCTCCCTTAGAAAAAGTGAGATTATTCATAAGGGCATCGAGTTGGGCGCTCCCCTGCATCTAACCTGGTCGTGCTATCAAAATGAGCATTTAGCCTGCGGAGTGTGCGATAGTTGCGTGCTGCGATTACGCGCTTTTGCGGAGGCCGGTTTGTGCGATCCCATTTCTTATGGTGTTGCCGCAGCGCAGTCCTGACCTTTGAATCCTGTCCCCAATCCAGTGATAATGGTTCCCGCTTGGCCCGGCCGGGGAAAGCTGTGGTAAAGGAGAATTGAGCATGAAGAAAAATTTCATTTCGTGGACGTTGAGCGTTTTTACTATGGCGCTTTTGCTATCCGTGCTGGCTCCCCACGCCGCCGCACAAGGCACTCTTCGCGGCCAGATTATGGATGTCGCCGGCAAACCGTGGGCGGAAATTGGCGTGAACATCGTAAACGATCAGGGCGCCAAGCAAGACACCAAGACCGACAAGGACGGGAATTACATTTTTCATAATCTGAAAGCGGGGATCTACAATATTTTCGTGCAGCTGCCCGCCCCCAATAAACCGTACGAGGGCAAAATTCAGGTCCAAAGCGGCGCTGAAGCGAAAGCGGACTTTAATTTTAAGGACATCGTAGGCAAACAGGGTTCGCAATACGCCGAACAAGCCAAGAAAGCGGAAGAAGACAAAACGAAATTCGAGGGTTTGAAGGCGCATTTCACCGCGGGCACGGCTTTGCTCGATCAGGAGCGCAAAGCGAAAGAAGAGGCCGCCAAAGCGCCCGCGGATCAACGTGACGCCGCCAAGGCCAAGGTCACCGATCTGGCCACTCAAGCGGCCGCCGAATTCACGCAAGCGCAGCAGGCTTCCAAAGAAGGCGATCCCAACAAGCACATCATCTACGCCAAACTCGCTGAATCTTACGACCTCGGCGGCCGCAACGATGAATCCATCGCCGCTTACCAGCAGGCCATTGCTGCCAAGCCCGACGTTCCCGGCTACTACAACAATCTCGGAAACGTTCAGGCCCGCGCCGGAAAAGTGGATGACGCGCGCGCCTCGTACACCAAGAGCGCCGAACTTGATCCCCCGAACGCCGCCACCGCATGGCGAAATTTTGGCATCAGCTTGTATAACGCCGGCCGCCTGAAAGAAGCCGTCGAGCCTCTCAAGAAAGCCAGCGAACTCGATCCTAAGAGTGCGCAGACTTGGTACCTGCTCGGCGCGGCGCTGGTCGGCGCGATGGAGACCAAAAAGAATGGCGACAAGCTGGAATTCATAATTCAACCCGGAACCGTCGAAGCCTATCAGAAAGCCGTCGAACTCGATCCCGATGGCCCCCCCAATAGCTACGGCGCCCAGGCCAAACTAGGCCTCGAAGCCCTGAAGCAAATTTCCCCAGGCATAGACACCAAAGTAAACGTCAGAAAGAAAAAATCCTAAGCCGCATAAGTCCGCAAACACGGAGGGTGCCCCATCCTCAGGTTTTTGGAGGGTGGGTCTTGTAACGTGGAACCAGAAAACATTTAACTGCGGAGTAGATAAGTCGGTTTCGTATTTGTAGTTTGGCGTTGGAGAACGAACTCTAAACCGGCACAAACGTGAAACCAAGAAGTATTAGACTGAGGGGTAAAAACTTGGTATTTCAAATTTGATCTCGGTGACAAAATTCCGAACCCGAAGCGAAACTACCGGTGAGAAAGTGTCCCAGTAGCCTTAGTCCGCCGCAATGACCACCCAAACGCCGCCATAGACAAAGGCAAAAGCACCACCGCAAATCCAAGCAACACCACCAGCGGCCGCCACAACATTTTCAGACTTGAACCCCCCAGCAACGCCGCTCTCATAGCCTCCAGCGAATAACTCACCGGATTCAGCCGCGCCAAAAATTGCAATCCTCGCGGCAGCACACTGATCGGAAACAGCGTCCCGCTGGTCAGGCTGGTGATGCCCAGGAAAAGCCACTTCGCCGGATTGCCGCGCTTGAATAACAACACATAGCTCGCGGAAATAATTCCTAATCCCGAAAAAGCCAGCAGGGAAGCGGCCAGCACCCCGAACACCGCCAGCCAATTAGCATGGCCCAACGGGAAACCAAATAACATCACGCCCCACGCAAGATACACCGCGATGCGCACCGTGGTTGAAACGAACGGATAGATCGCGGAGCCGCCCAGAAATACGGGCAGGGAAGTCTGCGTCACCAGGATTTGCTCCAGTGTGCCGCTGTCACGCGCTTCAATCAGGCTTTGATCAAAACTATTCAGCGCCGCGTTCAGGTAATCCAGAAAAACGAAACCCACCAGAGAAAATGCAAAATAGCTTCCCCCCTGAGGCAAAGCTTGCTGCACTCCGGGACTGTCCACCAATCTCGCCACGTAATAGAAGGTCGCTGTGCCAAATAGCGCTTCCACAATTTCCAGTAAAAACACGGTTCGGTAACTGTGCGCCACCAGCAGGTCGCGCCAGAAAAATAACCACACTTCACGAACTATCCGCTTCATTCGGCGCCGGCCTCGCGCTCTACTGACTCGGCCGGCGAGCGAAATCCCGTCAGGCGCAAAAATACTTCCTCAAGATTTACCGCGCTCGTCTGACGCTTCAGCTCTGCTGCCGTGCCGCACGCCAGCACTTTGCCCGCATCCATGATCACCACGCGGTCCGCCAGCACTTCGATTTCCGCTAGCGCGTGCGAAGCAAAGAGCAAACACGTGTCTCCGCGTTGCAGAATTTCGGATTTGAGGAAGCGGCGAAATTCCAGCGCCCCGATAGCGTCCAGGCTGCGCGTCGGCTCGTCCAGCAGCAGCACCGGCGGACCATGCAGCAGCGCGCGCACCAGACTCAATCGCTGCACCGTGCCCGTGGATAACGTGCGCACCTGGCGGTCCAGAGCTTCCTGAATTCTGAATTGCTCCGCCAATTCCGCAATTCGCTTGTTCGTATCCGCCGCCGGGATTTGATTCAATCGGCCAAAAAAATTGAGGTTCTGCCGTCCCGTTAATCGCGCATAAAATCCGCTATCCGTGCCCGCGTGATAGCCCAGTCTTTGCCGTACTTCGCGCGATTCGTAAACGGTATTGAATCCCGCTACGCGTGCGGCGCCGCGCGTCGGCAGCAGCAGCGTCGCGATGATGCGCAGCAGCGTTGATTTTCCCGCGCCGTTGGCCCCCAGCAGTCCGACCGCTTCACCTTCGCGCACTTCAAACGAAACGTCCGCCAGCGCTCGCGACGTGGGCTTTTCAAACGGCTGCAGCAGCGCGCGCCACCCGCTTCGCGCGGGGGGAAATGATTTCTCCAGATGATCAATCGCAACGGCAATTTCTCGCACGCAGCATTTTATAGCCTGTCCGGTTGCTGAACACAAACTGCCTCGACTAAATTTCGCCGCTGCCGGTTTGAAACACCGCGCGTTGTCTGTGCCTCGCGTGCAATGTTGTTCGCGTACACTGGCAGCAGTGCCGGAGCAGCTCCTTGGCCACCCCTCTCGCGAACGCAAAAACTAAGTCACGCGTCGGAGCCTCCCCGGAATGGGCGGCCCTGCTGGAATGTTCCTCTCCTCATCCAGACCTGGCGCGCCTTGGCAATTTGCTCGACCAGGCGGCCGCGCCCGACCTTTTAGATTTGGCCGAAGAACACGGCGTCGTGGCCTTGCTCGCTGCCAGCCTGCGCCACTACGGAGCGGAGCTCGAGCCCCCGGGCATCGCACAAAAGATTCGTGACACCCATCGCGCTCAGGCCTTGGCTTCTTTACAAATGACTGCCGAGCTGTTTCGCCTCGTGGATTTGTTTCGCGCGTCGGAGCTCGACGCCATGCTCGTCAAAGGACCTGCTCTGGCGGTGCGCGCCTACGGCGACCCCGGAGCTCGCCAGTACGGTGATCTTGATTTTCTGCTGCGCCAGCGCGACATCCTTCGCGCCACCGAGTTGATGATCAACGCCGGATACCAACCTGAAATTTCTCTCGACGCCATTCGCGCGCAAAAAATACCCGGCCAATACTTGTTCGTTCGCGTCCCCGCTCCGCTTCTGGTCGAACTTCACACCGAGCGCACCATGCGCTATTACCCGCGCGGCGTTCCCGTGGAAGACTTCTTCGCTCGCCGCCAATTCGTCGCCGTAGACGGCCACGACATCCCGGCGCTCTCCAGCGAAGATGAATTGATCCTCATCTGTACTCACGGTGCCAAACATTTGTGGGAGCGGCTGACCTTGGTGGCCGATGTCGCGGCCTTCGCCGCCCGCCAGACAGAATTGAACTGGGAGCGTTGTTTTGCGACCGCCCGCAATATCGGCGCCGACCGCATGCTGCGCACCGGGCTGCTTCTCGCCAGAAATCTGTTGCGTGCGCCGCTGCCGCCCAACATTCTGGATCGCATCCAGTCAGACACTCAGGCTGCGCGCCTTGCTTCCGAAGTCGCTGCCTGGCTGCCTGACGCGGG
>JBBRPU010000143.1:0-7961 GCA_038227545.1 Candidatus Acidiferrales bacterium | reverse complement strand
TGCCCCATGCTGCTGACTGCCGCTCCATCCACCCATCTCAAATGGATTTTCCCGGCAAAAGTGTCCAGACTGGAACCCCTCTCCAGCACCTCAACCGCTCCGTCCTCGCTCTCACCCAATGGGTGAGTCGCTACCAGATCCAGCTCTTCGCTCATCTTGAACAGTATCTATTACTTACATCTCAAGCCGACTCTTTAACTGCCGTTTCTAGGTTAAACAATATGGTTTACCAGAACTTGTTGAATTTGGATGCGGTCCCCCTGGATCAAGGTAAGTGGGTTGTGCAGATTAGTTTCAAGCGTCACAGAGTGCGGAATAATCGTACAAGACAAAGTATTCAGCTCCTGATATCAATTGCGACAGTTGGATCGCCTCGAACTTAAGGCAACTCTTACAACCGCATCACACGGAGCTTGCCGCCATGGTCGGTGTTCAGACTGTCGTGTGACTGACTTTTAAGATCCATCTTCGGTCAGTGCTCCGGCCACTCTATATCTGACGCCTGTCGCGACGGCATTTAGCGCGTCCTTCGGTGTCATAAGTAGCAAGCCTCTTTCGTTCGCTTTAAGCTGAAGCGCTGCCGCGAGCTCGTTCGGCATATACCGGCTTTCGGCAGATTGGGGGGTAACCAAGACCAAGGCGGTGCCCGCGGTCCCGAAAAACGCGCCAACTGTTGTTGACTTACACAAAGTTCCAGGCAAGGGACTACAGAAAGCGATAGAAAAACAAGACCTTGCCATGCTTTTCAAGGTCACTTCGAAGTGCTTCGACCAACGCGGTATCCTTCTGCGAACCAGCGACAAACACACGATTCTCATAGGCGTTGCCTACCATCGCGCGAGCAACGTCGTGTCAATGTCCGGATCCGCAAAATATCGCTCCGGTTCCCGGGAACCTGCCTCGAACAAACGAACAAACTGTTTGACATCGTTTGTGGTGAAGAATCTCTTCCAGCGAGCCTCGGGACGGACTGCTTCGAACGCCGTGAAGACGGCCTCTGCCCCACCTTCGAGCGCTTGCTTAAAGAATTGGCGCTTCAATTCAGCTCCGCTTGCCGAACCCGTGTGCTCCAGTAGGGGCGATGCTTTCTTACCAAGGGAATCCGCGACGGCCTTAGCGGCTTCAGTCTCTTGCTTCCGTGCTAGATTGGCGCACGCACATAATAGAAGGCACGTCGACAACACACATACCTGGATAAACTTTACGTTCAACATGCATCCTACCTGAGGAGCCACTTCGCGCGCAGATTCGCGCGATGTACTCAGAAGCTGCTCGGGAGACGCATAAGAAACTGTCCCGAGAAACGAACCGGCCGCGGTCAATTCCGGATGGGCAGAGCCGGTAAACCGCGCTGGCGCTCCGTCCCCGCCTTCCGAAGTCGCGTCGGTCAAAGGGCAAGCAAGACCCCAATCCGATACGAACGCCAGATTGGCATCATTCAGCAAGATGTTCTCGGGCTTGACATCTCGATGGATCCCCCCAGACATCCGCCGCGAGCACACAACCGGAATTTCATTCACCCGGGGACCAGGATTTGGGGCGAATACGCACATATACAACCTTGCAAATTCATCGAGAATAAATGGAAGTTGCATTAATATACAGGCTTAAGACACCCCGGCCACATTGCCAAGGGGTCTTGCGTAAAATCGGATACAAACGCAAGGGCTTTCAGCTTGGCTAGTTTTTGTTTGGCATTGTACCTGCTAACGACCTTGCGGGACGCACCATTCTTCAGTAATGACATCCCACGGAGACCTTTACTATGCTTGGATGGATGACGATTTTCGCGCTGATGTTCGTTCTCACGCTGTTGTCAGCGCTGGCCGGTGATCCCTCGGGCGCCTCACTCTCCCTAAAGCTCGCAACGGTGATGTCCGGAACGCTCCTGCTCGCTTGCGCGATCACACGCGTAGCGCGCGGCCGGGTCTAGGGCGTAACTTGACTCGCGACGCATGAAAGCTAAACCGGTCCAGATCGTCTTAGCGTTTTATTCATCGGAAGAGGGGCACGCGGAACGCGCATTTCAGGCGTTGAAAGGCCGTGAGAAGGTCTGTCTTACGGAATCCGAGCAGTCGAGTCTCCCGCCCCTTTGCAATCGTTACAGAGCACTGCGACTAGAGGGCGAGAGTCTGGTCGTCATAGAGACAGTGGCCGGCCGTATCGAAGCGGTTGTGAAAACGCTGCGTCTGGAAGGATCGCCCGCAATCTTCGCGGTTCACCCCGACGTCGGCCCTGACACGATTGAGAAGGGCAGCACCCTACCGCCAGACTCTCACACCGGCATACAGAACCGGCGGTCTATTCTCGCGCGGCTGCAGCAGAACAACGTTGCGCTCGAGTCGGCGCGGCACTGCCTCATGGAGGCAACGCGGCTGGAGCATGAGCTGACTCCGGCCGCCGAATGGATTCTCGATAACTCTTATCTGATCCGTACACAGATCATTGAAGTCAAGCGGCATTTGCCGAGGGATTATTCGTCGCGTAACGGAGCCGCTAAAGAGAGCGGGAACGTCAATGAACTTGCTCATCGGCTGGTCGCGTCAACGGACCGTGTGCTGAGCGAGAGCAATATTCGCGATGCAATCCGCGAATACCAAGTCACGAGGCCGCTGACAATCGCGGAACTGTGGGCCTTTCCTCTGTTTCTGCGCACCGCTCTGATCGAAACGCTCTCCCGTCTGGCGACGCGCGTAAGCCACGCGCAACAGTTGCGGGAGTCGGCCTATCTGTGGGCCAACCGGCTGGCCAGCAGCGCCCGCTCCGGCAGCGGGGTGTTCGAAAAAATGCTGCGCGATCTGGAATCGGAGCCGATCGCCAAACACCCATACTTCGTGACTTCGCTGGCCGAGCAACTGCAGGATGAAGAAACCGCACTCGGTCCGGCGCAGCACTGGATCGAGGAGCGCTTCGGCACGTCCGTGATCGAGGTCGTCCGGAAGCAGCACACGGAAGGAGCCGCGGAGGTGGTTTCGATCGCCAACGCGTTCACCAGCCTGCGGGCGCTTTCACAAATTGACTTCACGAAGATCTTCGAGGAAGTGAGCCTCGTGGAGGCGGAACTGCGCCGTGACCCTTCGGGCGTTTATGCGCATAGCGATTTCGCCACTCGCGACCGCTGCCGGCGGGTGGTCGAAAGAGTTGCGCAATACAGCCATCTGGGCGAAAGAGAGGTGGCCGCGCGGGCGGTGGATCTGGCTTCCGGCGCGACCGACCCCCGGACACGCTATGTGGGGCACTACCTATTGTCGGACGGCCTCGCGCAACTGGAGCGGGAAACCCACGCCCGAATTCCGGCTCATATCCGGATACGCCGCGCCGTGTACAGCCATGCGACGCCGGTTTATGTGGGCGCGTTGACCGGGTGAATGGGTTGCTTCACGGCACTGGCATGTGCGCTGGCTTGGGATGCCGGCGTGCACGGGCCCGTGGTGCTGGCGGCTCTGGCGGTCCTCGCGCTGTTCCCTCTGAGCGAGCTGTCCCTTCAAATCATCAACGCGCTGGTGATTTCACTACTGCCTCCGGATACGTTGCCGAAGATGGATTTCCGCGAGGGCATTCCATCCGAAAACGCCACTCTCGTAGTGGTGCCAATGATGTTGTCCAGTCGTGAAGTGGTTCGCGCGGAACTGGAGAAGCTGGAAGTGCGCTTCCTGGGAAACCGGAACGAGAATATTTTCTATAGCCTCTTTTCGGATTTCCTCGACTCGGATCAACCCACAACTCCGGGCGACGCGGAGTTACTGAAGGCCGCGCAAGAAGGTATCGTTAGTCTCAATTCGCGCTACCCGGGCAACCGCTTTCTGCTCTTTCACCGCGCGCGCACATGGTCGGAAGGCGAGCAGAAATGGATCGGCCACGAGCGCAAGCGGGGGAAGCTGGAGGAACTGAATGCGTTCCTGTGCGGCGACGGCCATGAAGAGATTTTGCAGGCAGGGCAACTGCCTTTGCCGATCGCGTTTGTCATCACACTCGATGCGGATACGCAGCTGCCCGTGGAAAGCGCCCGGCGGCTGATCGAGACCGTTGCGCATCCGCTGAATCGTATTGAAATCGATGCCGCCACCGGCATTCGGAAGCGCGGCTACTCGATCATTCAGCCTCGCATCAGCATCACGCTTCCGGGAGCCACCGCGACCCGTTTCACGCGCATCTTCGCGGACGCCACCGGCACCGATCCGTATAGCCAGACTGTTTCCGACGCCCAGCAGGATCTTTTCCTGCACGGTATTTTCCACGGCAAGGCGATCTATGACGTGAAAGCCTTTCACGCGATCGCCGGGAACCGTTTTCCGGCGGAGACGCTGCTCAGCCACGACCTGATTGAGGGGGCTTACGTGGGCGTGGGGCTCGCAACGGATATCGAATTATTTGAGCATCTGCCCGTGGATTACGCGAGCTTCGCGGCGCGACAACACAGGTGGATACGCGGAGACTGGCAGATCGCGCGCTGGGCGCTCGGGTCCGTGCCCGGAGTGTCCGGGGCGTACCAGGCAAATCCGCTGAGCCTGATTAACCGCTGGCGGATTCTGGATAATCTGCGGCGCAGCCTGGTGGCGGTGGCGGCTCTGCTTCTGCTCCTGATGGGTTGGCTGATTTCGGCGGCTCCCGGGGTGTGGAGCCTTGTGGTGGGTCTGGCTGTTGTCATCCCTGCAATAGCGCCGCTGTTGGACAGGCTGGTGCGGCGGCTCCAAGGTTCCGTGCACCGGTGGCAGGGCGCGGCCGGCGATCTGATCCGCGCCGTCGTGATGGCCGCGTTTCTTCCGCACCAAGCCTGGATTTCGCTCGACGCCATCGCCCGCGTTCTGTACCGGGGCACCGTCAGCCATCGCGGACTTCTGGAGTGGCAAACAGCCGACCACGCGAAAGCCGACGCGCACCGGCACGTAAACGCGACGTCGCAACAGATGCTCGCGATCGCGGCCCTCTCGCTTGTGCTGACGATTTTTCTGCTGGTGAAACACGCGTTCGCGCCTGCTTCAATGTTCGTGCTCCTGTGGGTCGCTTCCCCTCTGCTGATGCGATGGATGGCGCTTGCCGTGGCGTCCCCGGCCCGCAAGGGCCTGGGGACAACGGAAATTCTCTTTCTGCGGAATCTCGCGCGACACACGTGGCGCTTTTTCGACGACCTGACGGGGGCGGAATCGAACTGGCTGCCGCCGGACAACACTCAGCTGGCGCTGCGCGTTGAGGTGGCGCAGCGGACCTCGCCTACGAACATTGGCCTCTGGCTGACCGGACTGCTCGCAGCGCGCGACTTCGGTTATGTGACGGCGGACGAATTCTGCAGGCGCGGTTTGGCCACGATGGACACTCTTGTCCGCATGCAGCGCTATGAAGGGCACCTTCTCAATTGGTATGACACGCGAACGTTGGAGCCGCTCAAGCCGCGTTACGTTTCCACCGTGGACAGCGGCAATTTGCTGGCGGCGCTGTGGGTGCTTGAACAGAGATGCAACGATATTCCGCGGGCGCCGATCATCGGCCCCACGGCTCTGCGTGGTTTGAATGACACACTTTCGATTCTAGAGGAAGCGTGGGGCGACGATCCTTCCGCCGCGGTGGCATTGCACGGCCTGCGCCGGTTGCTGCGAGGGTCGAAAGAGCGGCACGAACTGATTGCCCGCTTCCGGATGGCCAACAGCCTAATAACCAAGCTTGAGGAGACGCGGCGCTGGCAAGCGATGAAGGACGATGAAAGGGCCTACTGGGTCGCGCGGCTGGCGGCCGAGTTCAATTCGTGGATCGAGACCGCCAACCGATATCTGCGGTGGATGGAAACACTCGCGCTGCCGCCGGACGCCACCCTCCAGGCTATTGGAGATGATCCTGGCAATGCGGGTGAAAAGGGTCTGGCGGGTCTCCGTCGCCGGGCGATGCACACGGTTCCTTCGCTGGGTACGCTGGCCGGCGATTTCGTGACACCCGTGGATACTCTGCTGCGGGCGCTGCGCACGGCTAAAGCGGAGCGGGATTTGCTTCCGGAAGTAGCCGCATGGGTGGATAGGCTGTCCGCGGAATATGCCGAGGCGCGCAGCAACGCGGCCGAAACCGTCGCGAAAATTCAGGCTCTGGCCACCGCCGCCGCGAAACTGGCCGACGGCATCAACATGCGTTTCCTGTACGACGCGGAGCGCAAGCTGTTCGGTGTGGGTTACGCGGTTGGCGGACCGCGCGAATTCTCCAGCCACTACGACTTACTGGCCAGTGAATGCCGCCTCGCGAGTCTGGTGGCGGTGGCCAAGGGCGACGTGCCAGTGGAACACTGGCGCGCTCTGAACCGGCCCTATTTGAATACCACCGAGGGTCAGGCTCTTCTCTCCTGGAGCGGCACGATGTTCGAATACCTGATGCCGCTGCTGTTTACCCGCACCTTCACCAACTCCATGCTGGAAGGCGCGTGCCGTGATGCGGTGGCGCGGCAGATCGAATACGGGAACGCACACGGCATTCCATGGGGAATTTCGGAATCGGCATGGAGTGGTCTCGATTCCAACCAGATTTATCAATACAGGGCCTTTGGGGTGCCTGCCCTGGCTCTAAATCCGGGTCTGGAAGACGAGCTGGTTGTCGCGCCCTACGCGACCGTGTTGGCCTTGCTGGTGAACCCCGTGGCCGCAACGGAAAACCTGAAACGGCTGGAGGGTCTGGGCCTCGCCGGACCCATGGGCTTCTATGAGGCCATTGATTTCACCCGGAAGAGCAAACGCCACGGCGAGCCGGGTGTGGTGATTTACTCCTACATGGCGCACCACCAGGGGATGGTGCTCGCGGCCCTCGACAACGTGCTGCATCGCGATGCGATGCAGAGGCGATTCCATGGCGATCTGCGTATCCGGTCCGTTGAGGCCCTTTTGTTTGAGCGCAACCCCATCACAAGGCTGCCCAAAGAAGAGGTGAAAACCCGCCTCGCGCCGATTCGCGTGACGTCGGATGAAGACAGCGCCGATCGTACATGGACCGAAGAGTCAGCCGCGGCGCGCGTTCATCTCCAGGGCAACGGCCGTCTTGCGCTGGTCACCACGAACTCGGGCGGCGGATACAGCCGGTGGAATGAGTTCGATCTGACGCGATGGCGCTCCGACCCCACTCTCGACCCCTGGGGCAGTTTCATCTACATCCGCGATGTGCGTTCCGAGGAGGTCTGGGCCACAACTCAAAAACCTTTCAGCACGCGTCAGGGCGAAAGCTCTGTCAGCTTTGCGGCTGACCGCGTGGAAATGCGGAGGCGCGTTTCGGGCATTGAAACCGTACTTGAAGTGACAGTTTCCGCCGAAGACGACGCGGAGTTGCGACGGTTGAGGATTACGAACCGTTCGTTGCGAACAAGGCAATTGGAGTTCACCAGCTATCTGGAACTCGCGATGGCCCCGCACGGGGCGGACAAAGCCCATCCGGCTTTCGCGAAGATGTTTATCGAGACGGAATATCCGGAAAAGTGCGTTTTGATCGCGCATCGTCGGCCGCGGTCGCCGGAAGAAGCTCCCATTTGGACAGGGCACATTCTGATCGGCGCAACGGACGGCGTTCAGTTCGAGACGGACCGTTCAAAGTTCCTGGGCCGAGGGAACACACCCGAAACCGCGGTGGCTTTGCGAAGCGGGTTGAGCGGCGCCGTGGGTACGGTGATCGATCCTATCTTCAGTCTGCGCTGCCGTGTTGCGCTGGACCCGCGCGACCGAAAAGAATTGACGTTCGTAACCGTAGCGGCGGCCACCCGCGAGGCGCTGCTCGACCTGGTCCACAAGTACGCGCGAGCCGAATCCATCGCGCGTGCCTTTGAAATGGCGTGGACACGCGCCCAACTGGAATTCCGTTTTCTTCGCATCGGGCCGGGCGCCGCGCATCGGTTCCAGGAGCTTGCGAGCCAACTGCTCTACCCGAGGTCCCGACTGCGGCCTCCGGTGGAACGACTGGCGAAAAATCGGCTGGGTCAGCCCGGTTTGTGGGCTTACGGGCTC
>JBBRPU010000142.1:0-7961 GCA_038227545.1 Candidatus Acidiferrales bacterium | reverse complement strand
GGGAACATTGCTTCACCCACTCATCCTCATTGCGTTGATCATCACGTGCGGGATGATTTTATTTGGCCCCCGAAAATATGTGCCTATCCCGTTTCTATTGCTGACGTTCCTAGGAGCTATCGGACAGCAAATTAACGTTTCTGGTTTGCATTTTTATGTGCTGCGCATCCTTATCATCGCCGGATTAATCCGACTCATTATCGCCAAGTTCACCGCCAGCGAAGGTCTTCTAGTCGGGGGGTTCGATGCAGTCGATAAGTTGTTCGTGCTATGGGTAAGTTTTCGTTGTGCAGCAATCATTATCCGTAATCATTTTGAAGTCGGAGCCATTACCTATCAAGGTAGTTTCTTTATTGACTGGTTGGGAGGCTTTTTCCTCTTTCGATATCTTATTCGCGACCAAGAAGACATCATTCGGGTTGTTAAGGTTTTTGCGGCACTCGCGTGCGTTCTCACGCTTGCGATGTTGAATGAAAAATTTCGCAACCAGAACATCTTTGGTTATCTCGGTGCAGTGCAAATCGTGCCCGGTAGCCGGGAGGGAGCCGTTCGAGCGCAAGGGGCCTTTGCCCACTCCATTCTGGCTGGTGTGTTTGGCGTAATCTTGATGCCGCTATTTTGGTGGCTATGGCGCTGCGGAAAAGCCAAGGCTGTCGGTGTCTTGGGCTTTCTGGGTTCTTTCAGCATGATGCTGATGAGCGCGTCGAGTACGCCATTGATGGCTTTTATGGCTTCTGTTGCAGCTTGGTTTGCTTGGCCGTTCCGAAACAAGCTGCAGATGTTCCGATGGGGAGTCGTAGCCGCGATCCTGACGCTGCACATGGTCATGAAAGCGCCTGTATGGATGTTGATTTCCCACATAGACGTCGTTGCCGGAAATTCCGGCTATCATCGCGCGATGCTCATAGATCAATGCGTTCGTCATTTTTGGGATTGGTGGCTGGTGGGCACGAGCGCGGCCGGAACCTGGGGTTGGGATATGTGGGACCTCAGCAACCAATTTGTACAGGAAGCGGATGAAGGCGGCTTGGCCACATTTATATGCTTCGTGCTGATTATCGCTAAGACATTCAGCAAGATTGGCCGCGCTCGAAAGATTGTGGAAGGGGATAAGCAGCAAGAATGGTTCATGTGGTTTCTGGGCGTAACGCTCGTGACTCATTGCATGTGTTTTTTTGGGATTACTTATTTCGATGCTACCAGAATAGTGTGGTTCGCCTTTCTGGCTATTGTGACTGCGGCCACTGCGCCAATTTTGGCCACGGCGAAAATTGAAGAGCCTGAGGCGATTCCGCTGTTGCCACGCGGTAAGCCGGCATTCGCTGCCCCTAAAGCGCGACGGACGCCGGACTTCGCAGGGACACGCCAAAGAAACGCGACCATCTTTCATTCAAAGCAATAGCCACGCGGGACAGCGATGAAGAACCTTTCCATTGTAATTGTGAGCTGGAATGCCAAGAAATATGTGGACGAATGTCTGGATTCGTTACGCGCATTCAGCAGCAAGCCCGATGTGGAGATTTTCGTAGTGGATAATGCGTCTACGGACGGAACTCCTGAGCTTGTGCGCGACAGTTATCCCGATGTTACGTTGATCAGAAACGATAAAAATGTGGGTTTTGCCAAAGCCAACAACATAGCAATCGCGCGCAGTTCTGGAAAGTATGTCGCGTTGGTCAATTCCGATGTGGTGGTTCTCGACGGCTGCCTGGAAAAAATGATCGATTTCATGGAATCGCACCCTAAGGTTGGCGTATCGGGGCCGCGGATGATTGGTCCGACAGGTGTATCCGCTCGTTCCTACATGAGTGCTCCAACGTTGTGGCGTTCTTTGTGCCGAGCGTTGGCGCTGGACGTGGCTTTCCCCAACTCGAAGGTTCTGGGCAGCTACACCATGCCGTACTTTAAGCGCGACCAGACCGCCGAGGTGGACATCCTAAACGGGTGGTTCTGGATGACCAGGCGCGAGGCGCTCGACCAAGTCGGCTTGCTGGACGAAACATTTTTTATGTATGGCGAAGACATCGACTGGTGCAAGCGATTTCGCGATGGCGGTTGGGGCGTGGTTTATTTCCCCGAGGCGGAGTCCATACACTACGGCGGGGCCAGTTCCGCAAGAGCTCCGGTGCGCTTTTACATCGAGATGCAGAGGGCCAACCTGCAGTATTGGCGAAAACATTTCAGCAGGATTTCACAGTGCGCTTTTATGAGCATTGTTTTTCTACACGAGGCCCTGCGGCTCAGCGTCAACGGACCGCGGCTAGCCACAAAATCCACGCGCGCGGACGCCAGCTACAAAGTTAAACGCAGCATCGCGTGCTTACGTTGGATTATGGGATTCGATGACCGCAAAAGGGTAGAAGCACAATGAATCAACCCGAAAATAAGTTCGTTCTCGTTACCGCGGCTTATAACGAAGAGTCATACATCGAGCGAACGATTCAGTCCATCGCGGCACAAACCTCACTGCCGTCACGTTGGGCTATCGTTAGCGATGGGTCCACCGACCGCACGGACGAGATCGTCAACGACTATGCAGGTCGCTATCCATTTATAAAATTAGTACGAATAACGGAAGAACATCCGAGAAATTTCGCGGCACAGGTGTACGCAATAAACCGCGGGTGCCAGCAGTTACAAAGCGAAGAGTATCAATACATCGGCAACGTGGACGCGGACGTGTCCTTCGAGCCTAACTACTTCAGCCAAGTGTTGGAGCGCTTCGGCCACGATCCGAAGTTAGGGATTGCCGGAGGCTACATTTTCGAGCGGCGCAACGGCGTATTTGAGAGCCGGCCCATGAATAGTGAGAACTCCGTGGCGCATGCGGTGCAGGTGTTTCGCCGTGAATGCTTTGAACGTATCGGAGGCTACACCGCGCTCCCTTATGGCGGTCCTGACTGGTACATACAGGTACAAGCGCGAATGCAAGGTTGGCATGTTCGAGCGTTTCCGGATCTCCCGGTGCAACACTATCGTCCCACTGGCGGAGCTGACCGGCCGTTCCCAGGGCTGTTTCGGCAGGGAAGAATGGATCACTCACTCGGCTCGTATCCTCCTTTTGAATTAATGAAACTCGTCCGCCGCTTTCGCGCCAAACCCTACGTCATAGGTTCGCTAGTGAGATTGTCTGGGTTTGTGTGGGGATACTTAAGCAACGAAAAGCGCATGGTGTCGGATGAGTTCGTTCGCTATCTCAGAAGCGAAGAGAAGGCCAGGTTGCTGGATATTTTCAAACGAACGCCGAAGAAAGCGGTAATGCAGTCAAGCTCCCTGAAGACGCGAGGGTAAGCGGTTTTCTCGCGCCGCGTGAACAAGTTGCCAGTCATTTGGTATTCGTTGACTCGACCCTCGGACAAAACGAACGAATAAACAATATGCCCGTCGCCAATACAACCGTGGAAACAACGAGCAGTGTCATGCCTGCGATTCCCGGTAACACCTACGCTTTTGATCCGTTGAACGATGTTCGCTGGGACCTTTTCGTAAACGAGGATCCCCGTAGTTCGGTATTTCATACAAGAGCTTGGTTTCTAGCTCTTAATCGGACCTACAAATACGAGCCTGTAGGATTTACCAACGCCGCCCCAGGCGAACCAATCCGAAACGCGGTGGTGTTTTGTCGCGTGAAGAGCTGGCTTACCGGGAAACGATTGGTTTCACTGCCGTTTTCTGACCATTGCGAACCGCTGGTGGAAAGCGTGGAGCAATTGACAGCGCTGCTGGCTCCTGCACGCAAAGAACTCGACGAAGGTCAGATTAAATATATAGATATCCGGCCGCTCAGTCTGGGCTTCACAGAAGGTGTCGCGGATGCCGAATCGTATTTTCTTCATGTGCTGGACTTGCGGCCTTCGGTGGAAGAGCTTTACAAGAAGCTGCATGGAGATTCCATCCGCCGAAAGATACAGAGGGCAGAACGCGAGAAGCTGGAGTTGGAAGTTGGTTCCTCGGAAGCGATACTAGCGGACTTTTACAAGCTGCACATAATTACCAGGCAGCGGCAGCAGTTGCCTCCTCACCCGCTGAAGTGGTTTCGTAACGTGCTGGCATGCCTAGGCGCGGATGCGCAAATCCGCATCGCGCGAAAAGATGGAGTGGCGATTGCTTCGATTTTTTCCGTCGCGCACAAACAAAAGATGGTCTACAAGTACGGCTGCTCCGATGCACATTCGCACAATCTGGGCGGGATGCAGTTGGTTTTCTGGGACCTGATTCGGCGAGCGAAGGAGCAGGGATTCGTGGAGCTTGATTTTGGCAGGTCGGAGTGTTCCAACACCGGGCTGGTAACTTTTAAGGACCGCTGGGGAGGCCAACGGGAATTGATACGTTACCTGCGATATCCCCACCGCGCGCCTGCGGCCGATGGAAATCCATTACTCATGGATCTTGGCAAGAAGGTCTTCTCGCGCTGCCCGCAAGGCGTTTTGAGGCTGGCCGGCAACCTTTTGTATCCGCATGTGGGGTGAGCCTTATTGAAGCGACAAGGCTTAACCAACGGAGTTGCCGATTATGCGGCGGCTTTGCCCCAAAGAATAATATTTGGTTGGCCTAGTTCTGCCCTCGAACTTATTTGAGATTACCTGCAAAGGTATAATCTAAGCGGATATATGAATCAGGCGTTTCGAGCTCATTTCCGTTGCCCCGATTCGGCGGCCGAGTTTCGCCTGGGTGGAAGTCTGCGAAAAGAGAGCGGTTTTTTTCAGTTTGGCGAGGATATCGATTGTTACGGCCAGTCCTCCGCAGTTACGCCATCAGCCACCTACCGTATCCATTTAGAAGGTGCGCCGCATGCAGTAAAGCTGGGCGAGCGGCAAATCACACTTCCGTTCGATCCCGATCAAATTGCGGACAACTTGAGATGCGAGACGTACACCGGACAAATGCGTGCCGAAAACACAGTTTTTGGCGGCAACGCCGTCATTCGCGCCATGTATTATCTGGGGCGGCCGGCCTTCCCGGTTCATTTCCGCAGAATACTGCAACGGATACGTTTGCAGGGGGGAACGAACGTACCGTTTCCGCACTGGCCTGTAGATCGCAGCGTGGATCGCTTGTTCGAAGAGTTAATGAAGACAGCCGTGAAATCCGGCCACGGCGCTCCGGTTCCGTTCATCTGGTTTTGGCCGGAAGGGGCGCCCGCGGCCTCAATCATGACGCATGACGTGGAAACGGAAGTGGGCCGCGACTACTGCGCGCAGCTGATGGATACAGACGACGAGTTCGGTTTCAAGTCATCGTTCCAGATTGTTCCGGAAAGGCGATACGAAGTTCCACAGTCGTACCTGGACGAGTTTCGACGACGCGGCTTTGAAGTAAACGTCCACGACTTGTACCACGACGGCCATCTTTATAGCGATCGCGAAGAATTTTTGCGCCGTGCGGCAAAAATTAATCAGTATTTGATAAAGTTTGGCGCCGCGGGCTTCCGGTCGGGTGCGCTGTACCGCAATTTAAGGTGGTACGACGCTTTCAATTTTTCGTACGACATGTCCGTTCCCAATGTGGGCCATCTGGACGCTCAGACCGGTGGATGTTGCACGGTGATGCCTTATTTTGTCGGCAAAATATTGGAAATACCGGTTACTGTGACGCAAGACTATTCGCTGTTCCACATTCTAGGCTCGCACTCGACCACGCTTTGGGAAGAACAATGCCGCATGATTGTCGCTGGCCACGGACTCATAAGCGCCATCGTGCATCCGGACTACATCATCAGCAAGAAATCCAATAACACGTACCGTCGTCTGCTGGCGCATCTCTCTTATCTGCGCGAAAAACTTTTTGTGTGGACCACCGTTCCGGGAGAAATCGACAAGTGGTGGAGACTGCGATCGCAGATGATGCTGATTCCGAACGGCCCAGGTTGGCAAATAGAAGGCGAAGGCAAAGAACGAGCGCGCATTGCCTACGCCCATGTGGTCGGCGGTCAGCTCAAGTATTCTTTCGAGCCGGCGCTAACCGCTGGCTCACAGGCACCCAACGGACAAACCGCCATATCCCAAGTAAATAGTGGATTGCCATCGCGGGAGCACTCCGTCAGTAGTGACAGCAGCAAAGCCCTCTAAATCAGATTACTGTTGTTGCACGTGCAAGACGGTCGAGACTATGCTACCGCCCGACGACTCCCGGCATCTAACATCATGAGCAAAGACGGACTCATTTCAGGATTAAAAAACAGGATCCTGCAAAATATTGCTCGCAATGCTCCTGGAGCAACGAGCCTTAGAGTGACGCTGCATCGCTGGCGCGGAGTAAAAATAGGCAAAGGCGTGTGGATCGGCTACGACGCTATCATAGAGACGTCGCATCCTGACTACGTGACCATCAAGGATGGGGCTTCAGTTGGAATTCGAGCGGTAATCATCGCGCATTTTCGGGAACTGAAAGGCGTGGTCATCGAAGAAGACGCCTCGGTCGGTCCGGGGGCCATCATTATGCCTAATGTGACCATCGGCCGTGGTTCGGTAGTGACGGCCGGCAGCGTAGTGACCAAGTCCGTTTCGGCCATGACTGTAGTGCAGGGCAATCCCGCTAAGCCCATCGCGCGGGTTGGGGTACCACTTAAACTGGACGTGAGTCTGCGCGAATTTTCGCAGAAGCTACGTCCTCTTGGGAAAATCTGAAATTGCTGCAATCACGAATAAAAATTGCCGTCGCGCCCGCGGCGGGATACGAAATTCACAAGCCACTCTTCGACATGTTGAGTGGCGCGCTTGCCGTGGATTTCAGACAATGCGACACCGCTGGTGAAAACTACAGTGGCCTGGATGGACTCATCGTAGTGTCGGACGAGGAGGGAGTGGTTCGCAGGGCTATGGAGCACGGCGTGCCTTGTTATCAAGTGCACTCCTTAAATCCCCGAACCGTTATTAAACCAGCAATCGTCAAATTCGGTTCGTCGAATATGATTCACCGAGCCTTTCGCGGCGCCGATCTCACCGACGCAAGTCTGAAGCAATGCGCCTCCGTTCCGCAATCACACGAGACCTTCGCCGAAGTTGACGGCCGGCCGGTGTGGAGTGTTGATGCGACGAGCGGATGCAGATGTCATCACGTGGGCGTTGACTTACCGCATTTCGTAGAGAGCGATTATTTTCAGGCGCACTTTCGGGCTGCTCGATGGTTTGCCATGGCTCCGCTGCTGCACTTCTTGCAGGAGCTGTTAGGCGCGGAGGGCTGGAAAAAAGCGGAGCCGCGGGCAACCTTTATCATTGATGATCCGAATTTTCACCATCGCAGCTACGGCTACCTGGATTTTGCAGGGCTCATAAAGCATGCAGAAGCTCACAACTACCACGCCACGGTGGCGACGGTGCCGCTGGACACGTGGTATTTCAACCGCAAGGTCGCGGCTTTATTCCGCGCGCACCCGCAACAAGTATCGGTAATGATGCACGGTGTGAATCATCTCGCCGACGAACTTGCTCGCGATTACAGGAAAGATGAAGCGCTGTCGTTGCTGGCTGCCGGCCTGCGCAGAATAGTCGCATTTGAAGCTGAGTCGGGCGTGAAGGTAGACCGCATCATGGCGGCACCACACGGAGCCTTTAAGGAGTCCATTACGGAGCCGCTGCTGCGCTTGGGTTTCGAGGCCGGATGCGTATCCATAGGATCTTTGACGCGCTGGAATGTTGGTAAAAATTGGCCCCCGCATCTCGGAATGCCCATGGCTCAGGCTCTCGGCCAAGAGGCTTTTCCGATATTTCACAGGACAAGCACCAGCGAAACGGACATCCGACTCAGCGCTTTCCTCGGACACCCGGTGGTAATTGCCACGCACCACCATGATTACGCGCGCAATTTTACGCGCATTGCATCGTTAGCAAAAATGGTAAACGAAATCTCAACGCCGCGATGGATGACCATCAAGGATATTTCGCAGACCAACTACCTGTGCAGTGTCGAGAATGAGGTGTTGTGCGTAACACCGTATACGCGAAGACTGAAAATACCGTTGT
>JBBRPU010000141.1:0-7983 GCA_038227545.1 Candidatus Acidiferrales bacterium | reverse complement strand
GGCACGTCCAGGGTGATTCGTTGGCTGCGTCTTTCGGCTACGGCGGTTGGCATGGGCGTGTCCCCGAAAAAGCTCAGCTAAGAATAAGACGAGGTGATGCACTTCGAGGTTACAGACTAGCGCTTTTACTGTTAATGAATCTACTGTCCTGAAGCGCAGAAAATTACCTGTCCACTCGACTAGTAAACATTTTTCCGCTGCCCGCAAACTCGAGTGCGCTCTGCAAAGTTGAATTGAACGAGAGTGAGGAAGGAGCGGTGTTAGCGGGCGACAACGGTGTCGGAGGCGTTGGTTGCGCCGACCGCGTCCTCTTCGATCGCGGGCGCCACACGATTTATCTTGCCGGCCAGCAGGCGGCGATATTTGGTGCGTTCGTCGAGATTCATGTCCACAATTTCGAAAGCCATATCCTGGGCGCGATAGTCGCGCATCAGCGCGGTGGCATGCAGGCTGCGAAGCCCCAGTTGCAGCTTCAATTGCACCTGGGTGCCGGGCGCCAGATGGCGATTGATGGCGGCAACTCCGCCGGCGAGACTGGCGGTTTTGATTTCCAGACGGCAATTCTCTTTCAGGTTAGTGCTTACGGCCGTGAGCGGCTTCCGCAGACGCACGCGGGTGTGCCTGCGCTGGCGGACAAATTTGGAATTGGCGACGACCGTCAAGGGCGCGAGTGTGAGGTCTTCGTTTTCGATGCCACTCTTCGGCAAAAAGTCCTGCGACCATGCCAGGTCCAACTTTTCCAGAGCCTGCAAGGCGGCAATGCGTAGCTCCTGAGAATGAACCCACCCGAAAACTTTCTTACCGCTGGCGATACGTTTCAGCGCGGCAATGGATTCCGGAGCGTTGATACGCCCAAGCGCTTCCACGGCTTTGACGCGCAGGTATTGACCGGAGCCGATGGGCAAATCTCCATCCACTATGGTGAGCAAACGACCCAGCGCTTCGCGATTGGCGGCTACGCCGATTTCATCAATGACCAGCGGCATGACCAGTGGATCCACGTGATCCAGAATGTCGAGCAAAATGCGGCAGCGGCCCGGCCCACCGCAAGCGGAAACCTGACGAACGATGCGATCCTGCGCGTTGCGGGTAAAATCGCGAATGCGGCCGGGCAGAAATACCTGCACGGCTTGCGGATCCAAGCGGCTGAGGAGGCCGGCCATTTCCACCGCTTCCACGATGGGCCCGCCGCGCAGCGTGCTGCGCAAATACTGCAAGCCCTCTTCGCCCAGGTCGCCTGCGAGGTTGGCGATGTGTTCCGCGTCCTGGCGGTGGCTGCAACGATTGAAACGCGCGGAAAGCTGTTCCATCGCGCTTTGCGGCAAAAGCCGCAGTACGCCGGTGAGTCCCGCGGCAACCTGTCGCGCGCGCAAAGCTTCGTCCACGAATTCGGGCACGCGTTCTTCAATGCCCATTTTTCCGCGCAGAGTACGCGCAATTCCCGGGCGCTGCGTTTCCACGCCGGCAATCAGGTCTAGAGCCTGCTCCATCGCGGCGTACGAGCGGGTCGTGGCCGCTTCCTGACTGAGGCGCACGAAGGCCGCGCTGACCATGCCCTGCACTTCTGAATCCTGTTCCACACTGAGGCGCAGGCCGACGTGGCGCAACGCTTCACCCAATAATTTTGGATCGGCTTTGGAATACAGTTCCGCCATCTCGGACAATCCGAGCGCGGCTTTTTTGCGCGCATCAGCTTCTTCGCTGTCCGCGCATGAGGCGTAATTCTGCAGAATGCAGATGGCTTCCGCGACGTTTCCCTTTTCGATCAGGTCGCCAACGTAGGACTGCACGTTGCGCGGCGGAATGCACCAGGCTTCGTCGGAAAGCAAAACACTTTGCTTGCCGCTGTCGGGGACGGCGGCCCAAAACTGGCGATCCAGGATTTCGCGGTGCGACTCGGCGAGAATCCCCGCATCCGCCATTTTATTTTCATGTGCGCCGAGAATTTTGCGGAGATTGTCAATCTCCTGATTCATGCGATCGAGCATCTGGCGGACGGCGTTAACTTTGACCTCGCCATGTTCGAATTGCTCGAGCGCAAAACGGATAGCCAGATGTTCGGCCAACTGCACGAGCATGGTTTCGTCGGGCTTGGCCTGGGTGGTTTGCGCCGCGAGGCCGGCGATAGCCTGCTTCAGCGTGATCTGGGCGCTGCCAGGCAGTTTCGCAACTTGTTGCTGGAATGCTCCGGCTCCCGCGACCCCGCCTTGATTCGCGGCGACTTGCCCGAAACTGGTCAGCGCGCTGAGAATCCCGTACATTTCCGCTTCGCTGGGCTCGATGGGCTTGCCGTTCGAATACGTATTGCTCGGAACTAATCCCTCGGGCACCTCGGCGCCCGCCGGAATCCAGTAACCCCCGGCATCACCACCTGCAGAAGCGCCTGAATACGATGACGGTGGAGCTGGAAAAACGGCGTCGGTGGTTCCCGTGCCCGGAACTCCGGGTCCAGGAACTCCGGGTCCTGTTCCCGGGATGCCGCGCCCGCCGCCGCCGTGGCTGCCGCCACCCGCGTTTCCGGAACTGGCTCCTCCTTCGCTATGGGAACCTTGTGCTGCGGCGATTAATTCCAATAATTTTTTGGGATCGTTGAGCCATTGCTTGAACTGATCCTGATTGGCATCGCCCAGGGATGCAGCGGCCAGCTGCGCCGCCACGCTGGCATCTTTCAAACGAGCATCCGTGGCAATGAAACAAATTTCGTTGATGCGAATTCCACGCGCACCGGTGAGAGCGCTCTTCAGTTGCAGCGCGAGCTCCGCGGGTTTGGCTTTGCTGGTGGGAAAGGCATGAGCAAAACGCCGCAGTTCGTCCTGCGTGACGATGGGAAAGAACTGCACGCTGGCTACGCCCGCGGCGGATAGTAATTGCGCAAACTGTTTTTCGGCGGGCGAACCTTCCAGGGGCACGCCATCCAGCAGCAACTGAGAGCCGCTGGCGCCCAGCAGCAGTCCTGATTCCGAGCCCATGGGCGTGGCGGTCTGCAACTCGCTCCAGGCGACATCCAGCATCTCGCGGGTGCGCGTATGTTCATAGCCGTATAGCCGCGCGAACTTCAACAGGATGTTCAGGCTGCGAACAAAAGCGCGGGCTGACGCGGAATGTGGGTCTTTTCTCATTACGAATGTACTGGCCTGGTGTAGGACTTCCTAGCTAGTACCCTAAGTTCCAGCACGTAACCCCGCAATGGTACAGAGGTCCTATGTGCCCAGCCGGTCAAGTAACGGACAGGTGGCGAGTTTCCAACGCTTTTTGAGAGGCTTACTGGCTGATTATTAAGTTTTGCTTACGGCGATGCGGCCGCGGCGGCGCGCACGGTTGATGGAGGCTGCCGAGGGGGGTAGCGACCCGAGTTCGAGTAAAAGTTTCCTAAGACGCGAACGCTCTTCCAGGTCCATTTCCACAAATTCAAAAGCCATGGCTTGCGGGCGGGCTCCGCGAACAATTGCCTGGGCTTTAATGTTACGAACCCCGGACGACAACTTCAAATTGAGCAAGCTGCCGGGCGCGAGGTGACGCTCCCCGGAACCGATGCCGCCGCCCAGATTGAGCTCGGGAACGGTGAGCTTGAAATTGTCACGGAGGTTGGTGGTGGTCATGATTACATTGCGCGAAAGTTTCAGTCGCGCATAGCGACGCTGGCGAATGACAGAGGCATTCGGCTCGGGATCGCTGGGTTCCAGCGCCAGGTCCTTATGGTCAATTCCACTGTCGTCCAATTTTTCCTGACCGGCCGCGGGATCAATGAGCAGAAATGCTTGCGCCGCGGCGATGCGCAACTCGCTCGGATACACCCAGCGCCAGAGCTGCTTGGCGTCAATGATGCGCTGCAACGATGCGCCCGCAGGCGCTGCGCGTAAACGCCCCAACGCTTCGATGGCTTTTACGCGGGCGAAGCCGGGAGTGGCATCGTCGTCCACCAGTCGCATTAATTTCGCCACGCATTCGGGCCGCCCGGACATGCCCATTTCGTCTATGGCCAGGGGGCGAATCATGACATCCAGGAAGTCGTAAAGAGCCACCAGCAGGCGCGCTCGCTGTTCGGCGGGAACGGAAGAAAGCTGACGCACCGTCCGGTCATGAGCGGTTCGGGGCCATTGTTCCAGGCGGCCAGGAAGGACGTTTTCGACACTGTCAGTATCGAGTTGGCTCAACAATCCGATGACTTCCGCGGCTTCCGCGGCAGGTGCGGATTGCAGCGCCTCAATGAGCCGCTGGGTGGCTTCCTCGCCCAGTCCTCGCGCCATGTCGCCCAGGAGCTCGCAGTCGTCGCGAAAGCCGGAATGCCCGAATCTGGTGGTCAGGTAATGCAGGGTGGCCTGCGGCATCAGGGCTAAAATCTCGTTCATGCCGTCGGGAAGTTGCCCGCCGCGAAGCGCTTCCTCCACGAATTCAGGGATGCGCTCTTCCGCTCCAATACGTGGGCGCAAGCTTTGAGTGGATCCAGGTCGCTGCGTTTCTACGCTTTCAAGCGACGCTAGTGCCTGGTGAATCGCAGCGTAGCAGCGCTTGGCAGCGGCTTCCTGGCTGAGGCGCACAAAAGTGGCGCCGACCAGCATTTGCAGCTCCGGCTCGCGTTCAATGGCCAGTTGGTTTCCAGTGCGGCGAATGGCTTCCATCAAGGCGCTGCCGTCGCCACTGCCATAGAGCTCCGCAAGGTCGGATAAGCCGATGGCGGTGGTGCGGCGAGCCTCGGGAGCCTCCATACCTATGCAGGAAGCATATTTCAGCAGGACTTCATTGACGGTTTTGAGCTCGCCGCGGCGCAATTGATCTTCCAGGTAGATGCGAATGTTACGAGGTGGCACGCACCAGGACTCATCAGAAGTCAGGACTTCTTTTTTGTTTTCTTCCGGCACCTGTTCCCAGAATTCCTGGTCGAGGAGCTCGGTGTGCGATTGCACGGAGAGCCCGGCGCTGGCCATCATTTCTTCCTGCGAGCCGAGTATTTTTCGCAGCCCTTCGATTTCTGAATTCATGCGGTCGAGCAACTGCTTGACGGCGTTTACGCGCAGTTCGCCGCGTTCATAGCTGTCCAGCGCAAAACGAATGGCCACATGTTCGGCCAGCTTCAGCAGCATGGGCTTGTCTGGAGCTTCTGTAGGGGCTTGGGCGGCCAATCCAGCGAGGGCCTGCTGTAGCGTGACCTGTGCGCGCATGGGCATGGCGCTCAAGCGCGACTGGAACGTGGGGGTATCCATACGAGCGTCCGGATTCTTGCGGGATTTCCCTAGCTGGGAAAACAAGCTGAGGACGGAGCGAATCTCTTCTTCCGCTACGGTATAAACGGGCGCCGCCGGGTCGGTCTGCATCACCGAATTGGACATCAGTGAATTTGAAAGTATGAGTTCCGGAGGCGCACTGGGCGGTCCCGTACGCAGCAATGCCGACGCAGCAAGCCACTTACCGGGCTTGCGGGTTGGCTCAATGCCTGAAATTCCCAGTCCCAGGCTTTGTATGCCGGCGCCAGACCCGCCTATGCCGGAGCCCGCATCTCCTGTGCCCGTGCCAGCTCCACCGCCGCCTGCTTCCGCCGCTCCTGTACCGAAACCGCTGCCGGCTCCCGTTCCGCCGCCGGATCCGCGTCCGGTAGTATCCCACAAGCTGCCGCCACCGCCAGGACCAACGCCACCGCCGGAGCCGCTCCCGCCGCCAGCCCCCGTGCCGGGCGCGCCACCACCGCCACCGCGCGAACTCTCCGCAGCCAGAATCATCTGCAGCAAACGGTTGGGATCGTCAAACAAACCCTGCATCCCGTCGCCGGTAGCGCCCAGGACTTTCGCGGCCAGATTCGCGGCGGTCTTGATGCCGGCAACCGAGGAGTCTTCCGCGACATAACGAATCTCGTTAACCTTTATGCCCGTCTCACCAGCGAGCGCGGACTTGAGCTGCTCAGCCAGCGAGGACGGCTTGGCGTTTCCGCTGGGAAAAGCGCGAACAAAACGCGCGAATTGCGCTTGGGAAAGTGCGGGAGAAAAATGGATGCTGGCGATACCTGAGGATATTAAAAGTTGTGCGAAACTTTTTTCGCCCGCGGCCGTGCCGAGAGGCACACCGTCCAGCAGAATTTGATTGCCGGACGCTCCGAGCAGCAATCCACTTCCACCGCTTTCGTCGAGGGCCGCGCGAAGTTCCTTCCAGGTGGTTTCAAATTGGGCAGCGGTGCGCACATGCCCAAACTCGTATAGACGAGCGAATTTCAGCAAAATATTGAGGCTGCGAACGAATGTTCGCGAGCCACCACGAGTGTCGGTACTCATGCGTTAGAAGGAGACCGTAGCCTCCCAAGTATCCTATTACACTAAATTCTATTGACGTGACAAGACAAGGGCAGCGCCTGGTTCTGTAGCTACTTGACTAACATCCGACGCGAGGCACAGGTGATTTTGTTAATTACACGTTGGACACTAGCGTGGTCCGGCCAGCACGCGATGGAATACACTGGCGGCTGGCCCGTTCGCTTCAAGTTCGTTCGGCGCGAATGTGCGGCCGTCAACTGTATAGCAAGAACAATGTCACTCGACAACAGCAACGGCACCCCAACGCACGCTGACCCGGTTTTGAATACAGAAGTGCCGATTGAGCAGGTCCCCGGCACCCAGGCCGGCGTTGAAACCGTTGCGCGTGATCGCTTCAAGGCCGAGTCGCCGAAGATTCCCGGTGTAGGCGAACTGCAACGCAAGCCTTCAGGGATCAGCCCGAAGCACCTCGCGGGGATTGTCGCCGCGGCGCTATTGTTGGTGGGTCTGCTAACGTATTGGGCGGCATCTCGAAACCGCCACGTCAATCGTACGGCTGCGATACCGGGCGAATTACAGATTGCTGCGGAAACCCCCAGTCCCGCCGCGGCACCGCCAGCAGCGACGAATGCGGAGCAGGTAGTCGCGACAGTCGCGGAAATGGGGAAAGCCTGGTCGTCCAAAGAATTTGTTTACCACGACGCATTTTCCGTACTAACCAGAGAGGCCATACTGGTGCGCTTGCCGAAAGGCTCCGCGACGCAATCGTCCGGATATTGGGCCTTCGCGATGAACGCCGCCTACGGAAATTGCCGACTTGAATACATAACCGATATGAGCAGGCTGCGCGAAGAGTATGGCTACCGCCAAGGAACGCATCCGATGGTCGGCGACCCCTGCAGCCGTTCAGTGATTGACCCGCTGAAGCTGTCTGTGATGCCCGGCAACGTGTGGGTGCATGGCGGGATTGTGCAAGGCGTGGATGTGCGCCCGCCGCTGGAGATCGAAATCATCATTAAGGGCCAGAAAATTATTGCCAATCGCATGGAGTGAGGCCCGCTCGTAGGACGCCGGACTTGCATTACGGTTGCGGACTTCCCTGCGCGTTATCCTTCATGTTGCCAGCAGAATTCCGCGGCACGCTTCGAACCCCTTGCTCGTGAACAACTCGCAATTCGGAAAGATTTGAATCCGCATTTGCCCAGGCCTTTGCGGCTAGCGCAAATTCAGTTTCGGCGCCATGCGCGTCGCCGTCATGTTGTGCGGAAAGCGCCAGGGCGTAGTGAGCGCCAGCGTATTCCGGCGCGCGTCCTTTCATCAGTTGGGCGAATTGAGCTGCTACTTGCCAGTCTCCCACCTGTCTCGCCACTCGATTAATTCGCTCTAATTGGTACAGACCCTGAATCCAGGCGTCAGGACCATTTTCCGCGTTGATTCGTTTGGCGATGCGCTGCAACAGCGGCGGAGCTTCCGGACTACGCTGCACCATGAATAAATTGGCGCGCAACATGGCGATGGGCAGCCGCGCGGCCGAACCTTCGCTTGGCGGTAGAACCGCGGCTTCTCTCTCGGAAAGCTCCAGCTCATGCGCAGCTTCCGCCGGCTTGTTGAGCCCCAGCAGCGCACTTCCCGCGAGGCTATGTCCGGCGGATCGAGCTAGCGGAAAGTTGCTATCCGTCAGCGCGCGCGCAGCGGTTAGCGCGTCTGCAAAGCGTCCTCGATCGAGAAAAAATTCGCTCAAATC
>JBBRPU010000140.1:0-8022 GCA_038227545.1 Candidatus Acidiferrales bacterium | reverse complement strand
CGAAGCACAACCCCTCCGGATGCTTGAACGACCTCTATCCATTCGTGATCGTGAACTACACGAACCAGCCGGATCCGTTTTTCGGTGGAGCGATTGATGACAACGGCGGCGGGAATTCGATGGCGTTTTACAACGTGCAATCGGGAGACGCGCCGGTGTTGAAGCGGCTCGCGGACCACTATTCCATGAGCGACAATTTTCACCAGTCGGTGATGGGCGGTACAGGCGCTAATCACGTGATGCTGGGCACCGGGGATGCAATTTTCTGGAGTGACGGCAACGGGAAGGCGACCAAACCGCCATCGCACATCGCCAATCCGGATCCGCTGCCGGGAACAGACGACGTGTACACGGTGGACCTGGGCTTTGACGGCAATTTTACAGAATGCGCCGACCCCACCGAGCCGGGAGTAGATGCGGTGCGGGATTACCTGGAATCGCTGCCATACCATCCCAGGCCCAACTGCAAGCCGGAGCACTACTACATGATCAACAACGACTCGCCGGGATTTTTGCCAGACGGCACGGTGGACACTGCGGGAATCGCGAAAGGCGCCGCCATCCCACCGGTGAATACGCGCACTATCGGCGACGCGCTGAACGAAAAGGAAATTTCCTGGGCGTACTACGGCGGGGCATACAACGCCGCAGTGGAGCTGCAGCATAACCCCACTACGGATCCGACGGTGCTGGTGGGCGCGGCGTACTGCAACATCTGCAACTTTGAGTCGTACTCGACATCCATCATGGGCGACCCGGCGCAACGTGCCGCGCACATCAAAGACACGACAGATTTCTTCGCAGCCATTGACAAAGATGAACTGCCGTCCGTATCGTTCGTGAAACCGGACGGATTGATTGACGGTCACCCGGCGTCATCGAAACTGGATTTGTTCGAAAGCATGGTGGAAAAGACTGTCGAGCACCTGAAGAACAAACCAGAATTGATGCGGGAGACCGCGTTTATCGTGACGTTTGATGAAGGCGGCGGTTACTACGACTCCGGCTACCAGCAGCCGCTGGACTTTTTTGGAGACGGCCCGCGCATTCCGATGATTATCGTGTCGGATTACACCAAGGGTGGGCATGTCAACCACACGTACACGGATCACGTGTCCATTCTGAAATTCATCGAGCGGAATTGGCATTTGAAGCCATTGACGCACCGGAGCCGGGACAATTTTCCGAATCCGGTATCCGCCAAAGACAATCCTTATGTGCCGTTGAATGCGCCGGCACTGGGGGATTTGTTTGACATGTTTGATTTTGATCGTGACGGCGGACGTTAGACGCGACTGAGGAAGTTTTTCGAGACCGGCCGAGGAAGTTCTCGGCCGGATTTTTTCGTGTGGCGGCGCGTCTATTGAGGCACTTCGTCGCTGATTACTTTGAAGCTGGTGAGCCGTGCGCGGCCAAAGGAGGTGGTTAGGGCGCAATCAGTGGCGTCACGACCTACAGCCATCAGGACGCGGCCGATGCGCGGGAGGTTGTGGCGGGCGTCGAGGGTCCACCAGCGATCGCCTAGATAAACTTCGAACCAGGCACTGAAATCCATGGCGCTGGGCGGGAGGATGATGCCAATGTCGCCGAGGTATCCGGTGGCGTAGCGCGCGGGAATGTTGAGAGCGCGGCAAAAAGTGATGGCGAGATGCTGGAAGTCGCGGCAGACCCCGACACGTTCCGTATAGACGCCGAGTGCCGTGCGAACGGGATTGGCGAATTCGTAGCCGAAGGTAACTTTGTCGTGCACCCAGGTACAGACTTCGCGGACGCGCTGCCAGCCTTTCAGTGTGTGGCCAAAAAGTTCCGAGGCGGTGTTGGACAGTAGGTCCACCTCGCAATAGCGGCTGTTCATCAGGTAGGGAAGAACATCGTGGGGAAGATGCTCCACGTTATTTTCCGGAGCGTCGAAGCCTTCGACATCCGGCAGGCCGGAATCTTCGATGAGCGTGGAGTTGTGCAGGCGGATTTTGCCGGGCGGCGCAACGAAGCGACAACAATCGTTTCCGAACGTGTCGTGATAATTTTCGATGTTTACAACCGGATCGGTCTTGAGGAAGTCCGGCTCACGTAAATATTGCTTACGAGAGGGATGAACGTTGAGGAGCGCCACGATGGGGACTTCGCAGGGCGCTTCGAACTGCATGTCGTAACCGAGACGAATGAGCATAGGATTCAGAATTCCCCGTAGATGCTGGCCGCAGAGGCACGTGAGATGCCGAAACTATCACGGCGGGTGCGGATACCCGCATCTTCTTTTTAGATATGACGCATCACAAATTCACGAAGGAGCGTGGGACACAAATTCGAGACGAGCAATCGTGTATCATGCGTAGGATTCATCCATCTTAATCTTCCGAGGGCCAGAGTGACATACTGTCTTGGCATTACGACGCAGGAAGGGCTGGTACTGGCGTCGGATTCGCGAATCAACGCGGGATTCGACCAGGTCAACGTTTGCCGAAAGATGCACAGCTTTGTGCACCCCGGCGAACGCATGTTCGTGATACTGACCAGCGGCAGCCTGTCCATCAGCCAGTCGGTGGTCACGCTGTTGCGCGACGATTTCGACTCGGGACGCGGCCTGGCGCAGGCAAGTTCGCTTTATGATGCGGCGCGAATCGTCGGGAATTGCGTACGGAGGATCTCGGAACTGGATCGCGCGTCGCTGGAACGCGATTCGTTCAGCTTCAATGTGCACCTGCTGCTGGGTGGGCAACTGAAGGGGCAGGAGCCCAACCTTTATCTGATTTATCCGCAGGGGAATCCCATCGCGGCCACGGAAGATTCGTTGTATCTGCAGCTTGGCGAATGCAAATACGGCAGGCCGATACTCGATCGCGGAATTCAGCCGACCACTTCCCTGGAGGTGGCCGCGAAATATGCGCTGCTGTCGCTGGACGCGACCATGCGTTCGAATGTGACGGTAGGCCCACCGTTTGACCTGCTGCTCTATAAGAAAGACAGCCTGGAGGTAACGCGATACCGGCGAGTTTTTGCTGGGGACCGCGACTTGAACCTCATTCACTCGAGCTGGGAGCAATCTTTACGGCGAGCGGTGGAGCAATTGCCAGACATTGAGTTTCCTTCCATTGACCTACCCACGGTGAAGGCGGGCCGGGGTGCGGCCCAAGCTGGGGGCTAGCGGGCCGCGCCGGGCTCAATCTGCTGTTTTTTCGATGCCTCTAATGGGTTTTACCGATAATGGACTACCCCCCTGATGCGCTATGCTTTGCCGGGCTGCAATCGCCGCTCGACCATGATCATAGATACAGACGCGCCAGGCCATAGCGCTGGCGAAGCTTTCCGTCAATACGAATTTAATGGCTCCTACGACGAGATGTTTCGCTCGATGGACCTTCCGCGCAAACAATACCGACCGTTGTACACCCAACTGCTGAGCTTAGGTTCCGATGATTTGCGAAGGAGCAAGCAGGAAGCCGACCAGTCGTTTTTCAATCAGGGAATTACGTTTACGGTGTATGGCAGCGACAAAGGTACGGAGCGGATATTTCCGCACGACTTGTTGCCGCGGATCATTACCGCCGCGGAGTGGGAGACGATCGAGAAGGGGCTGACGCAGCGGATCACGGCGCTGAATTTATTTTTGAAAGATGTTTATCACGACGCAAAGATTATTGAGGACGGCGTCGTTCCGGCCAAGATTGTTTACACCTGCAAGCATTACCGGCGGGAGATGCGCGGGATAAAAGTGCCGCGCGATGTGTACGTGACGGTGGTGGGCACGGACCTGATTCGCACGCCGGACGGGAAGTTTGTGGTCCTGGAAGACAATTTGCGAGTGCCGAGTGGCGTGTCCTACATGCTGACCAGCCGCAGAGTGATGAAGCATATTTTCCCCGCGTTATTTCGACGGTGCCGGGTGCGGCCCATTGAACACTACGGCCAGGTGCTGCTGTCGGCGCTGAAATCACTGGCGCCGGAAGGGCGAACGGAGCCCACGGTGGTATTGCTGACTCCGGGGTCGTACAACTCGGCATATTTCGAACACACCTATCTGGCGCGTCAGATGGGTATCGAGTTGGTGGAGGGACGCGACCTGCTGGTACACGACAATATCGTGTACATGCGAACGACTTTTGGATTGCAGCGAATAGATGTGATTTACCGGCGCATTGATGACGATTATCTGGACCCCCTGGTTTTTGAAGGGGCTTCGGCGCTGGGCGCCGTGGGATTGTTCAATGCGTATCGCGCCGGAAACGTGGCGTTCGCGAATGCGCTGGGCACGGGAGTGGCGGACGACAAGGCTATTTATGCGTATGTGCCGAAGATTATTAAATATTATTTGAACGAAGATCCGATCCTGGAGAACGTGGAGACGCTGTTGATGTCAGATGCCGCGCAGCGCGACCATGTTTGCCAGCGGCTTGATCAGTATGTAGTGAAAGCGGTGGGGGAATCCGGCGGATACGGCATGTTGATCGGGCCGCACAGCACGGAGCAACAACGGTCTGATTTTCGCGCCAGGATTATAGCGGAACCGCGAAATTATATTGCGCAGCCGACTATCCACTTGTCTACCGCACCATGTTTTGTGGACGGCACCATCGAGCCGCGACACGTAGATTTGCGGCCATATGTGGTTTACGGCGAAAACATCACCATCGTGCCGGGCGGGTTGACTCGCGTGGCACTGCGCAAGGGTTCGCTGGTGGTGAATTCGTCGCAGGGCGGGGGCTCGAAAGATACCTGGGTGCTGCAAAATTGAGCATCGCCGGGAATAAGCACGAGGCGCAATGCTATCGCGTGTAGCTGACAGCCTTTACTGGATGAGCCGCTACTTCGAGCGAGCTGATAATGCTTCGCGAGTAGTGGAAGCGACCTACGGCTTAATTTTAAATCCTGCAAAATTTTCCACCGAAGAACGATGGTTTCAGGCCGTGTCAGCGCTGGTACGCGGAAGCGGTGCGACGGATGTGGATCCGCAGCACGCGCTATTTTTACTAGTGGCGGAGCCGGAAGGGGTGTTCTCCATCACCAAGTGCATCGGCGGAGCGCGCGAAAATGCGCGGCAGGTGCGCGAGGAGATCAGCTCTGAGATGTGGGAGCACCTGAACAAGCTGTATCACGAAGTGAACGGCGCGGAGTTGCGCCCGGACGATGATGCCGGGGCCATGCGCGTGGTGAATGTCGTGCGCGAAGGCGCCTACCGCTTTCATGGCATCACCGATACGACCATCAATCACGGCGAAGGCTGGCATTTTATCCAGTTGGGAAAGTACATCGAGCGGGCGTGCAATTTATCCATTCTGCTGGATTCGTATTTTTCCGTGGAGAAAAGTGCCGACGATCTGGATTGGGTGGGATTGCTCAGCAGTTGCTCGGCGTTCGAAGCGTATTGCAAGGTGTGCACCGCGGAATTGAAGCCGGAACGCATCGCGGACTTTATCCTGCTGCAGCCCGAGTTTCCGTATTCCGTGAGATACGCGCTGGACCGCATGCATCACGCATTGACGTCCATAAGCAACCGTTCGCTCAGCCGGCGGACGGGGAAAATCGAGCGTCTGATCGGACGACTGCGGTCCGCGGTGACCTACGTGCAGATCGGCGAAGTGATTCGCGGCGACTTGCATACGTACCTGGCGGCCATCATTGAGCAATGTCGGGATTTACATGCGGCGGTACACGAGGTTTATATCGAATATCCGATTGAGGTCGCGTTCGAATCGTAATGTTCTACGCCATCCGACATTTCACGCGGTATCGCTACAGCCAGGCAGTGTGGCAGAGCATGATGGAAGTGAGGATGCATCCGCGCAGCGAAGGCAGCCAGCGGTGCTTTATTTTTCAGTTGTCGGTGAATCCTCGAGCGCGGATTTTTGCGCATACGGATGCGCGCGGGAACCTGGTGCACCATTTCGATTTGCCTTCTCGCCACCGGCAACTGACGATCATTTCGGATGCGCTGGTGAATATTGATGAGCAGCAGTTGGTTCCGGAAGCCATGGATTACGCCGCGTGGCACGAACTCGAAGAGATGGTCGAGAAGAAGGATTATTGGGACTCGCTGATGCCGAGCCATTTCGCGCGCACTTCGCCAGAGTTGGAAGAACTGGCTAGAGAAATTGGCGTAGTGGAGCGGGACAGGCGCAGTCCCCTGGCATTTTTGCAGGATGTGATGGCCGGAGTGTATCGCAGCTTTACGTACACGAAGAAAAGCACCGCGGTGAATTCGCCGATTGAACATGCGCTGAAGTCACGCCAGGGCGTATGCCAGGATTTTGCGCACATCATGATTACGCTGGTTCGGCGGGCAGAAATTCCATGCCGATATGTGAGCGGGTATTTGTATCACGGGAAAGAAAATTCCGATCGGTCGGCGGATGGCGCTACGCACGCGTGGGTGGAAGCGGCGTTGCCGGGAATTGGCTGGATGGGATTTGATCCCACGAACAATTTGGTTGCGGCATCGCGTCATATTCGCACGGCGGTCGGGCGCGATTATGCGGATGTGCCTCCCACGATGGGGACGATGAAGGGTAAAGCGGAGACGGAACTGCAAGTGCGAGTGAGAGTGACGCCTTCCGAGGCGGTGTTGCCGCCGGATGAAGAGTTTGCGGCGGATGAAGAGTGGTCGCAATTTTTAGAGGAAGATCATCAGGCGCAATTGATGCGCGCGGAGCAGCAACAACAATAGTAGTAGTAAGGCTACACGGAGTGTCGGGCTGCGCTCGGTTCCCCAAACCGCACGCGCTCGACCAGTTTGTCTTCTTCAGGATTTAATTCGCGGGGAGCGCCGCATTCCACCGCGAGCACATACCAGCCAGCACCGTGAGGCATGCCGCACTTGGCGGCATCGGTGAGGGTCGCATGCCCGTGAAAGCATCGTTGGTGGATCCAACTTTCCGTCCAGGCCGCTTCATAGTGGATGCCGTTAAGGGACGGGTAACGTAAACGTAGTCCCGTAATGATTTTGTTGACGAGGACAGTCGACGCGAGACCAGACGACATGTTGAGTGCCTCCCAAGGCGGCCGCTAATGCCAGCGTCAGTATTCATTCTTATACCAAATTGGGATCCGCGGAAGCTTGATTTTTTTGCGTCAAGATTTGCGAGCGAGGTAGATGGTGTGGCGGGGGCCCCGTTTTACGGTGTGGCCGCGGACGTGATGGACCTGAGGTTCGAATTGCCCGGCGCGCAAAAGCTTCACGAATTTAGCATTGAGCTGAATGGCCCAGACAGCCAGAACACCATCCGACTTCAGAGCCTGATGGGCGGCGGCAAGTCCGTGGCGGTCATAAAGTGCGCTGTTCGCAGGGACCGTGAAAGCGGCCGGACCATTGTCCACGTCGAGAATTACGGCATCGAATTGCGCCTGAGATGAGTTTATTACGTCGGCTACGTCGGCTGTCGCTAAGCGCACACGCTTGTCGCTCAAGGGGTGTTGTGCAAGGTGGCCAAGCGGGCCGCGATTCCATTGGACAATTGCGGGGGCAAGTTCGGCGACGACGATAGTTGCGCCCGGCGGGAGAAGATCAAGCGCGGCACGCAGTGTGAAGCCCATGCCCAAGCCGCCGATCAGAACGGCAGGTGTGCTCAAAGATCGCGCATGTTGACAGGCGAGGGTGGCGAGCATTTCCTCGGAGCTGTGCATGCGGCTGGTCATGAGCGGAGCGCCGTCGGCGAGGATGAGATATTCGTCGCCGCGACGCGTCAGTTTGATGACGGTGCCGTCGGGTAAGGCGGATTCGGCAAGCAATTCGAACGGTCTCACAACGCGATGTTACCGCAAATTAAAATGTGAACGAAGAGGGTGAGCTTACGAAGCGAGCTGCAAAGGCTGCGACTGTTGCGTTTCACGACGCGCGCTCGCGCCATTGTTGTACTGACAGTTGCAAGTCGCACGCAAGGCACCCGCGTTGACTTGGCTGGGAGCGGCCACTAAACTTAGTGCCCACCATGGCCGATCCGCAGTCGTTATTGGGGCAAACCGTTTCACACTATCGCATCCTGGAAAAACTTGGCGGCGGGGGCATGGGCGTGGTTTACAAGGCCGAGG
>JBBRPU010000139.1:0-8033 GCA_038227545.1 Candidatus Acidiferrales bacterium | reverse complement strand
GATGCAAAGCGACAACGGTGCTAAGTTTTGCCGGGGCGTCGCCCGAGAAAAAAGCTTCGATGGTTCCTTTCGGGCGATAACCGCAAGCGATCCCGGAAATGTCTTCAATGGCGGATACGAATTCGGGATACAGCGCGAGACCGGCGCGGCCCAGTGGCACGGTCGAAATCATGCCGGCATTCTCCGGGGCCGGAGACAAAATTCCCGCGGCCGCCCAGGAAGCTTCTCCGCCGGGTTGCTTGCGATCAAAAATCACGACACGCAGACCGGCTTGCGCCAGTTCGAAGGCAATGCTGGCGCCGATCAATCCGCCCCCCGCGATGGCCACGTCAAACGCGCTCATGAAGCAATGATAACGCACGCAGCGTTTGATGTACGTGGGAGCGGATTTTCAGCGGATAGAAAACAAAATGAAATTACAGGGAAGCGATCAACTCTTCGGATAAGACCTGGGCCTTGGTGGCCAGGCTGCGCCCGCGAGTCCAGTCGCCCTCATGTCCGGCCAAGCGCGCGTCGCCGATGAATCCTTTTACTTTTGCGGCGAGATCGGATTGCGTGGAGCTCAGTTTTTTACCTTGCGACCGCGCCAGATTTTTTTCCGCCACGCTGAGGCTCGCGTACATTTGCTGCCGCGCGGAGTTGGTCTCCGCTGGAGTCAACTGAGGCGCAATCACCGGCGCTTCCGGTTTCTTGCTGACGATGCTTTCGGGCGCAGGTGGTGGTACGACACGTGGGCGCGTGGGCTCACTGCGAAGCGCGAGCAGGGGTGGAGGAGGCGGAAGTTCCAATCGCAATTCGGGAACGGGATCGGCAGTGTCGTCCGTTTGCGGCTGCGGGTTGAGAGAGATGGTGGACGGCAGGCTGGGGCGCAGCAGTCCCGCGCCACGCCAGGTTCTCGTATTATTTTTGCGAGGGCTGCAACCGGTTGCCCATGCGAAGGCGCATACGCACAAAACTATTGCAAACCAGGCATGCTGGCGCGTGCCGACGAAACCGAGCTGGGGTTTGCTCGTCATTAGTTACGCGGCAAGCGGTAACTCAATACGGAAAGTCGTGCCGCGGCCGACCTCCGAAGTAAAGTCTATCGAACCGTTGTGAAGCTGCACAATTCTGAAAGCGCTGGCGAGACCGATGCCGCTGCCACCGGGACGGGTGGTGAAAAAAAGCTGAAAAATCTTCTGTTTATTTTCCGGGGCGATTCCTTTGCCGGTGTCTCCTACGGTAATTTCGGCCATTTCGCCACGACGGCTGAGCACCAGACGAAGCTGACCACCATTGGGCATGGCTTCGGCGGCATTCAGCACCAGGTTAAGCACCGCTTGCTTAAGTAAAGCACGATCCACGTAGACCTCGGGAACATCAATGGGCAAAAGCTGCGCAAGTTGAATATTAGCTTTCTGCAACTGTGGTTGAGCGATCTCCAAAACTTCCGGCAGCAATTGAGACAGTTGTGTAGCTTCCAGACGAATTTCCATGGGCCGCGTGAAATCCAGGAATCGTTTCACCACGGCATCGAGGCGGTCAATCTCCTTGTCCAGGACGTTGACGGCTTGCTGCGCTCCACTTTCCTGATCGGGGGGCAACGACTCTTTCAGATTCTCAAGCCACAGCCGCATGGAGTTCAAAGGATTTTTTACTTCATGCGCCACGCCTGCGGTGATGCGGCCCAGCGCCGCAAGACGCTCGCTGACCTGCAGCTGGGTGTTGATGCTTTCGAGAGAATCCAGATCGCGCAGCGTAACCAGTGCGCCGATGCGTTCCCCGCCTTCCTGAATGGCTTGCACGCTGACGCCCACGCGGCGAAATCCGCCCGCGGTGGCCAACTCGGTTTCCGCGGCCACTTCGCTGAGCTCTTCCCCTTCGAGATGCAGCACCGCGCGCAGCGGATGCCCTTCCGGGAAAATTTCCGTGACGCGGCGGCCGAGGAATTCTCCCGAGGAGGCGCCGAGAAATTTCTCAGCGGCGGGACTGACCATCACCGCGCGCGCGTCGCGGGTGAACAAGAGCAAGCCATCCTCGAGCCCGGCCATTACGGAATTCATATTTTCGCGCAGGGTGCTGAAAATCTCGTGAACACCACGGAGTTGCTGGCCAACCTGGGTAATTTTTCTGCTGACCTGGCCAAGCTCGTCTCCGCCGCCGCCGAACACGCCTGGATTTCCGATAGGGGCGTCGTATTGGCCTGCGGAAATGCGATCGAGTTGCGCGGCAATATCGCGCAACGGCGCCAGCGTCGCGCCGCTGACCACCGCGGCAAGCACCGCGGAAATCACCAACGCGAGCAATACAATTGTCGCGGAAGTTTTCAGGCTGGGAGCAATCTCGTTCAGCAGCAAACCGGAAGAGATCACCACGCGCACTTCGCCGAACGGCTTGCCGGCCATGTTAAAGGGGTAATCGTATTCGAAAATCTTGGAGGGGCCGCGTAGTACCCGGACCTGATTCACAAAGCCGCTTTGCACCAACTGCAAAAGCGGCGGACGGCGCGCCTGAGTTTTGCCGGGAAGCGATTCGTCGTTCGAAATTAAAACCAGTCCCGCGTCGTCGGCGATGGAAACTTCATAGACGGAAGGAGAGCTCATCGCCGCTTCCAGTTGCGCCTGCAATCCCGCATTGATTTCAAATGCGCGGCGCACATAGTCATGCACATCCTCGGGATCTGTCGAGGAGGGCCGCAGTCCCTGACTGGCGGCTTCCGTCAGCGCGTGCTGGGCCTGCACGAAAACCTGGTGAGCGAGATCGCTGGCGCGCTTGTCGGTATCGGAAAGCGTTTGCTGCAGGAGTTGCGCCAGGAAAACGCCCGACAGCACGGCGACGACCAGCAGCACGAGCCCAGTCATCACCAAAGTGAGTTTTGTGCGCAGCCGCAGCTGCATGGAGGAACCCTATTCCGCGCCAGCGCGGTCGGCGCCGTATTCTTTGAGCTTATTGTGGAGAGTTTTGAGGCTGATAGCGAGAAGATCGGCGGCGCGAGTCTTGTTATTGCCAGTGGCGTTCAGCGTTTGCAGGATCAGCTCACGTTCCATGGCGTCTACGGTCGTGCCGACCGGAAACTTTATGCTGGAAAGATCGCTGGGTCCCTTCGCCGCGGTGCGCCCGAATTCTTCCGGCAGGCAGGCGCGGGTGATCAATTCTTTTTCGCACATGATGGAGGCGCGCTCCAGAATATTTCGCAGCTCGCGAATATTTCCCGGCCAAGTGTGGCTCATGAAAATGTCCAGCACTTCGGTGCCGATGCCACGCACATGTTTGCCGTGCTTGGTGTTCACGTCGCGCAGGATATGCTCGGTCAAAAGAGCGATGTCGTCCTTATGTTCGCGTAAAGGAGGGAGATTGATGTGGAACACATTAAGGCGAAAATATAAATCCTGGCGCAGGTGGCCGCTGGCCACGGCTTGTTCCGCGTCTTTATTGGTGGCGGCGAGGACGCGCACATCTACGGGCGTTTCGCTCTTGCTGCCGAGGCGCCGCACTTTGCGATCCTCCAGCACGCGCAGCAGCTTCGCCTGCGTGGGCGCCGGCATTTCGCCGATCTCGTCCAGCAGAAGCGTTCCGTTGTCGGCCAGTTCAAAGCAGCCGATGCGTCTTTCGGCGGCGCCGGTGAACGCCCCGCGCTCGTGGCCGAAAATTTCGCTTTCCATCAAGGTTTCGGGAATTGCCGAACAATTGATAGCTACAAATGGCCCGCCGGCTCGCGGTGAAAGTTTATGAATGGTGCGCGCGACGATTTCTTTGCCGGATCCGGTTTCTCCGGTGATGAGCACGGAAGCGGAACTTGGCGCCGCCATTTCCACCAGGCGCATGACGTCCTGCATGGGCTTGGACGCACCGACCAGATCGCCCAGCCGGCCTGATTCGCGAAGTTGGCGCTGCAAGACCACCAGTTGGCGAGCGTCGCGCGCGCGGCTCAAGGCGCGATCCAACAAAGCGCGTAGTACCGGGCCTTTCAAGGGCTTCTCGATATACCAAAACGCTCCGGCTTCAATCGCGGCGACAGCGCGTTCCTCGCTGCCCTTTCCGGTGATGATGATCGCGGGCACATCAAGAAGCTCCGGCCCCAGTTGTTTGAGCAAATCAAGCCCATTCATGCCGGGCAATTCGACGTCGGCGATTAGTGCATCGGGCTGGAACGTAGCGAATTTTGCCAACGCATCTTCGGCGTTGCTTACGCCGAGAACTTCGCAGCCCCAGCGCTGCAGCAATTGCTCGTAACCTTTGCGGGCGTTGTCTTCGTCCTCGACAATCAGAACGCGGTCCCGGCGCTCCGAGGCGTCCAGAGCGCGAACCGCGCCCTTTGCTTCTTCCCCCATGGGTAAAACCTTTCTGCCTAGCGTGGTTTTGACTGTATAGAGAACTGGTTGACTGGACCTCTCGACTCTAACAAGCCCAGTAGTGGTTGCCAAGTTTTTGTGGCGTTTTTCTCGGCGCGATGGCGCCAGGCGGCTGGCGTGAATTTCGGCTCACTCTTTCAATAGATACAGGGCGCGCTCGAGCTCCAGTTCCAGCTTCGCGCCCCTGGGCAAATTCAATTCGTGGCCGCGGCCAGACTCGACGAGATACGCGGTCAGCGCGCCGAGCGCCGCGCCTTCGGCGGCTTCTTTCTTGTCTTTATTTTTGACGCCTTGCACCGCGCCCCCGGCGGCTCCCGTGGCGGCGGCTTGCGCGGCATCCTGCTGCGTGCTGCTGCGGCCCTCGATCATTCCTTCCGAATTTGGGCCGCGGGCTTTCACGCTGTGATCGCCGGGGACGCCGACAACTTCCGCGACGATGGGGAGCTTGCCGAATTTTGTGTAGATGTCGTCAAACGTCAGCCAGATCTTGCCGCGGCCCGTCGCGCCGGCGGACTCCACGCGGCTCACGTGCCCGTGCACTTCCGCTCCCGGCGGCAGATAAATGCCGCCACCCGCCTCCAGCGGCTCCACGGTGCGGACCACGAACTTGGCATTTTCCAGCGTGTCTTTCGTGGTCATATCCTGCTGGAGCACCACCATGAATTTTGTTCCGGGAGCGACCGCGTAGGTCTCCGCAGGAAGGCCATGCCTGCGGCCGTCGGCTGGGCGGGGCTCTGGCGCGGATGAATTGTCCTGCTGGGCTGCGAAGCTTTCAGGCGCGACGGTAAGGCATGCGGCCAGAAATAATGCGAGGAAGGTTGTCGCGAAAGCTGAAGTTTTACCGCTCATAATTTCTCCCAGGCGGATTGCCGCCGCTCCACCAGCATATTTGGATGCGCAAATTGTCTGATGCGGCCTGGGTGCCAACGCGTGGTTCAAGGGTATTTCTTCGATGGGAGCAATGCAAGAGCGACTGCGATTTCGCCGGGGCGGCGCTTAGGTTTTCAGAAATGTTTGGATGCGCGTTAAAACTTCTGCGTACATGGCCGGCGTAACTCTCCCCGTTTGCGTGTTCTGCTGGCTGGGATGGTACACGCCGAACAATCGCGGAGCTGGAGGCGGTAGTTGGATTTCAGCGCCATGCGCGAAGCGGTACATGGCGCGTGAAGTAATGAGACGCTGCTGCTTCAGGACTTCCAGATAGGCGTCCCAGGCGATGCGTCCGAGCGCCAGAACCGCTTTCGGCTCCAGGATGCGGAGCTCGCGCTCCATGTATCCGCGGCAGTGCAAAATTTCGCTGGGCAGCGGTTTGTTGTCGGGGGGCGCGCATCGCGCGGTAGCGGTAATGTAGCTGTCTATCAAGCGTAAGCCGTCGTTGCGGTGGACAGAAGTCGGTTGATTCGCGAACCCGGCGTTGTACATTGCCGCGAACAAAAAATCACCGGAGCGATCGCCGGTGAACACACGGCCGGTGCGATTTCCGCCGTGTGCGGCGGGAGCGAGTCCGACGATCAGCAGTCTGGCCTGCGCATCACCGAAACCTGGAACGGGTTTGCCCCAGTATTCGCAATGGAGATAAGCGCGGCGTTTTTCGCGCGCCACGCGCTCGCGATATTGCACGAGCCGGGGACACAACCGGCACGCGACGACGTCGCGCGCGAGGCGCTGCAGTGCGGCCTCGCGGTTCATTTCAACTGGTCCAGAACCTCGTCGTGAATTTTCCCGTTGGTGCTGACGAAGCGGCCATCGTAGATGGTGCGCTTTCCGGACAGGTTGGTTGATTTTCCGCCGGCTTCTTCCACGATCAAGCCGAGCGGCGCCAGGTCCCACGGCATGGAGGTCCAGTCCACGGCGGCTTCGATTGCGCCTTCCGCAACCAGCATGTGTTGCCAGAAGCCGCCCAGCGCACGACTATTTTTTGCGGCGTCTGCAAGCCGTCGCAGCGTGGCGCGGTCGGCGGCGTTTTTCTTGGAGCCGGTGCCGGTGGTGAAAATCATGGATTCGTTGAGCTTCGCAATATTCGACACGTGAATGTTCTTGCCGTCGCGAAAGGCTCCTTCGCCGCGATAGGCTGACCAACGTGTGCCCAGCGCCGGCGCGCTGACCATGCCGGCCACGATTTCCCCTTGATGCTCAATGCCCAGCAGCGTTCCGAAGGTAGGAATGCCGCGCGAAAATTCTTCCGTGCCGTCAATGGGGTCAATGATCAGCCGCGCGCGACCCTCAGCGTTGGCTGATTCCACATCCTGCCCGCCCATTTCTTCGCCGAGGACGTCGAGCGCCAGACCGCTCGCGGCAACTTTAGCGCGCGCCATTTCTTCGACGCCGCGATCCGCCTGTGTTACCGGGGAGCCATCACCTTTTCTGTCCACGCGCATTTCCACGGCGCGGAAATAGCGCATGGCGATAACGTCGCCTTCGTGCACGATGGACTCCAGCAGCGGCGCGTACTTGTCGCGGTATCCCATTATTTCTCCCGTATCAGTTTAAATGCGTTCGAGGGCCGCCGGCCGTTCAGCCATTCGCGATTTGACACTCTCGCCGCGGCTACCTAGCATACAAACTTACCCGTTTGAGTGCTTATACCAACACCGGAACCGCGCTGGACCGCATCCTGGAAGCTCGCCGCATCGAGGTGGAGCACCGCAAATGCGTGCTGCCGCAGACCGCGCTGAAATATGGCGCGAAGGCCGCTGCGCCGGTGCGCGATTTCACCGCGGCGTTATCGCGCGACGGACTGAACGTCATCGCTGAATTGAAACCGGCTTCGCCTTCCCGCGGCGTCATTCGTGAACCGTTTGACGCGACAGAATTGGCCGAGACTTTAGCGCATGCCGGGTGCGCGGCGCTTTCCGTGCTTACAGAAGGTGAATTTTTTCACGGCTCGCTCAAGAATCTGCGCGACGCGCGCAAGGCGGTCACGCTGCCGGTGCTGCGCAAGGATTTTATCTTTGATCCGTGGCAGGTGTGGGAAGCGCGCGCCAACGATGCCGATAGTTTCCTTTTGATTGTAGCCGCGCTGGAAGATGGGCTTTTTCGCGAATTGCTGGCGCTGGGCCGTGAAATCGGCATGGAGGCGGTAGTGGAAATTCACACCAGCGCGGAACTGGATCGCGCTCTAGCTGCTGCCGCGCGCATCATCGGCGTGAATAATCGCGATCTCAAGACCATGACCGTCCGTGTGGATACTTCGCTGGAGTTGATCGAGCAGATCCCTGACGAGTGCGTGGCCGTCAGCGAATCCGGCATTCGGTCGCATCAGGATTTGCTGAAGCTTCGCGGTGCAGGCTTCGATGCGTTTCTTGTTGGCGAATATTTGATGTCGGCGGCTGATCCGGCTGCGGCGCTTGGCGAGCTGCTCGGCGAGTCCGCCGCAGCGCCACGCGCGCACGACGGGAATTCCTCTGCGCTGGGAAATTCGGGCGCATGACGCGCGTCAAAATTTGCGGCATAACCAACGTGGCGGATGCGTTGGCGGCCTGCGAGGCGGGCGCGGACATGTTGGGTCTGAATTTTTATCCGCAGAGTCCACGGGCTGTTTCGATAGGGAAAGCGGCGGATATTCGCGCCAAGCTACCCGCTCACGTGCAGGTTGTGGGAGTTTTTGTTAACGCCACTGCGACCGAAGTTATGCAAGCAATTGAGGCCGTGCGACTCGATGCTGTGCAGCTTCACGGTGACGAGGACCGCGCCGTGGTTTCT
>JBBRPU010000138.1:0-8139 GCA_038227545.1 Candidatus Acidiferrales bacterium | reverse complement strand
TCCCCCGCAGCTCCGCCACCTGCACGGAACAATGCGCCAGCGTTTCATAACTTGCGCGCCGCCCCGCGATCAGCAATGGATAACACCGCGCCACCGTTTCGCGCGCCGCTTCCCGATCCTTCACATGAAACGCCCCGCGCCACAAAACTGGCTTCGGATCGTTCAAATATCTTTCCACCAGTAATTGTTGTTCCCGCTCGGTGCTGGCCAGGTGCACCACCGTCATCTGCCGCCGCAAACGCATCAATATATTGTTTTGCGCATAAATCACGCTGCCGGTGGTATCCAGCACCATCGGCGCACCGCCGGCCTCCGCCTCCAGTGCGCTCAAATATTCGTCCACCACCGCGATCTCTTCCGCCAGGTATTCCGCTTCCCGCTCCGCATACGTGGGACTGTCCGGCCATCCCATCCACGCCGCCACGCCATTAATTCCCGCGTAGCCTCCCGCGGCCAGCCGCGGCGCCAGCCTCTTTTCAATCAGGTCATCGCACGACACCGCCTTCCATCCCGCCGCCGCCAACTTCCTCGTCCAGAAAGTTTTCCCGCTGCCCGACATCCCCACCAAAGCCAGCCGGGAGCGCTTCGCCGCTTGATTTTCATTGTTCATGGATGAATTTCTAACCTTAGCGTGCCCCCTTCGCATGAGCAACCCGCCATCCGCGCTCCACCGCGCAAAAAATAATGCACTCCTGGAACCCTGTACCCCCGGACGGCTTGCCGCCTTTTCACCCTGATGTTACGTTTGAAAATGGCTGCAAGGCATCGCCGCAGCAGGTAGCTGCAGCATCTGGGGTCTCGCTGGATTTCTGCATCTCGCAAAGCGCAGCTTCCGGCAGGCATCGAAATCCAATTTTAAATTTTTCGTGACGCGAATAAATTCGCGCGCGGGGTCTTCGTTTCGTAATGTTTCGCAACGACAATCGTTTGCCGCAAGGCCGTCTCGCCATGGCTTCGTACGTCATCGTGGGCATGGTCGGCGTGCTGCTCCTCGGCTTCTGGAAACTCCAGGTCATTGACGCCGAAAAATATTCTTCCATGGCCGAACGCAACCGCGTTCGCTCCATTCCCGTAATCGCCCCCCGTGGCCGTATGCTCGATCGTGATGGGCGAGTGCTCGTTGATAACCGGCCGTCTTTCAGCATTCTTCTGCTGCGCGACGAGGCCGCTTTGGTGGACAAAAACCTCCCCGCGATTTCAGAGGGTCTGGGAATTCAGCTGGCCGATTTGAAAGACGATCTCAGTACCACCAGAAATCTTCCCAAGTTTCAGCCCATCGTCATCAAGCCCGAAGCTTCCGACGCGGACATTGCTTTCATCGAGTCCCACCGCTCGGACATTCCCATCCTCGAAATGATTTCCATTTCGCGCCGCCGCTACATTTCCGGCGGCTTCATGGCCCACGCCAGCGGCTACGTCGGTGAAGTCAGCGAAGCGCAAATCGAATCCAGTAATGGCCGCTTTCGCCCGGGTGACTTCGTCGGCAAAACGGGACTGGAGAAGCAGTACAACGACTTGTTGATGGGCACCGACGGATTGCGCCGTGTCATCGTGAACAGCGTCGGCAAAGAAGTTGGCCCATTGCCCACCCAGGAAGCCATTCCCGGCAAACAGATTCAGCTCACCATTGATTACGATTTGCAGCAGGTCGCCGAGCAATCGCTGGGCACCCGCCCCGGCGCCGTCGTTGCCCTTGATCCTCACACCGGCGAAGTGCTGGCCATGGTCAGTCGCCCCACTCCCGATCCCAACGATTTCTCCGTGCGCGTTTCCAACGTGGAGTGGAAGCGTCTCAACGAAGACCCTTTGCATCCCCTCTTAAATCGCGCCATCCAGGCCCAGCTCGCTCCCGGCTCCGTCTTCAAAATCATCACCGCCACCGCCATGCTGGAAGACAAAGTTCCCCCGGAAAGCTACACCGCCTTCTGCCCCGGCTACGCCACTTTTTACGGGCGTCAATTTAAATGCTGGGTCTACGGAAAAAGTTCGCACGGTGTCGTCAACTTTCGTAAAGCCATCCTCGATTCCTGCGATATTTTTTTCTACAACGTAGGCATGAAACTCGGCATTGACCGCCTCGCGTACTACGCCACCAAAATGGGGTTGGGCCACCGCACCGGCATTGATCTCCCTTCCGAAGAAACCGGCTTGATGCCTTCGGCGGAATGGGCAGAGCGTGTATTCCATCGCAAGTGGTATGCAGGTGAAACGATTTCCGTCTCCACCGGCCAGGGCGCTGTCACCACCACTCCGCTGCAGCTCGCGCGCACCATCGGCGGCATCGCCATGGGCGGCATTTTCAAGCAACCTCACTTGCTCAAAGACGCGCAGAACGTTGGCGAAGAGCGCTTTTCCATCTCCGAGCCTACCGTTCAGAAAATTACCGACGCCATGTACGGCGTCGTTAACGATGGCGGTACCGGTGCTTCGTTAAAACTCGCTGGCATCGAGCTCAGTGGAAAATCCGGCACCGCGCAGGTTATCGGCTATTCCACGCGCGAACGTCTCGGCAAGCAGAAAAAATTTGAAGACAACGCCTGGTTCGTAGGCTACGCGCCGCGCCGCAATCCCGAAATTGTCGTTGCCGTTCTCGTGCAGGAAAGCGGCCAGCACGGAGGCACCGCTTCCGGCCCCGTCGTCCGCGATATCATCAAGGCCTACTACGACAAGAAAAACAAAAACACCTCGGGCCAGACCACCGTGGACTATAAGCATTACGATTTTGGTGACGGCACCAACCCGGCCGACGCCGGCGCGGTAGTAAACGCAACGCAACCCGACATTCCGGCGAAAAGCGCGCCCCCAATTGCGGCCACCGCTGCGGCCATCATTCCTCCGCAGCCCGCGCCGCAAGCGGTAAACGCGTCACGACGCTAAATTTTTATTTTGCTCTTGATTTTCGCTAGGGACTTTCGAATTCAGCACCGCGGGCACATCTACTCGGCCCGCATGAAGGAAAGATGAAAGACGCACCCGGAACACGCGATTACGACTGGTGGCTGCTGGCCATCCTAGCGGCCATCTGCACCGTCGGCGTAATCGAAATTTACTCCGCCACCCACGGCAGCTCTCTAGCCGGGATGCACATGCGCCAGGTCCGCTGGCTGGTCATTGGTTTCGCGCTGATGTTCGCGCTCTCGCGCCTCGATTACCACCTGATCCTCGACCAGGCGCCTCTTTTGTACGTGATCGGCGTAGTCGCCCTCATCGCCGTCCTGGCCATGGGCCATTCCCGCTTTGGCGCCAAACGCTGGATCCCCATTCTTGGCGAATTCTTTCAGGTGTCAGAATTGGTAAAGTTGATTATAATCATCGTAGTCGCGCGCTTCTTCGCGGAAGTGCGCACCGATGAACTCTCCCTGCCGGATTTGCTCAAAGCAGGATTGTTAGTAGGGCTGCCGCTGATCTTGATTTTGAAGCAGCCCGATCTGGGTACAGCGTTGGTGCTGTTGCCGATGCTGGTGGTGGGCGCTTTTCTGGCCGGCCTGCAATGGCAGCACGCCGCGATAATTTCTTTGGTGGGAATATTGGCCGTAGGCAGTGTTTTCTATCCCCCGGTTAGCCGGCACATCCTGAAACCCTATCAACGGGAGCGGGTAACCTCCTTCCTGCATCCGGAAGATGACGCCAAGGGATCCGGCTATCAGGTGCTCCAGTCGAAAATTGCCGTGGGTTCCGGCGGCTTCTGGGGCAGAGGTTTTGGCAACGGCACGCAGAATCAACTGGGCTACATCCCCGTGCGCTATTCCGATTTCATCATGGCCGCGTGGGCTGAAGAACAGGGCTTCAAAGGCGTGCTGCTGGCCCTCGGTCTGTACATGGCGCTTCTGCTTCGCCTGGTCCAGAATGCTCAGCGCGCCAAAGATCGCGCCGGAATGTTTCTGGTCATGGGTGTTGCCGCTGCGCTGGGTTTTCACGTTTTAGTAAATGTGGCCATGGTTATCGGCGCTATGCCGGTTACCGGGATTCCGCTGCCGCTCATGAGCTACGGCGGTTCCGCCACGTTGTTTGTTTTCCTGGCGATTGGCCTGGTGATGAATGTTCGGCTTCGCCGCTTCGTCAACTGACGAACCGCCAGTGCCCGTTTGACGCGCCTGCTTCGGCAAGCCGCCCGGGTAGCTTCAAATAGTTTCAAAGATGATTGGAACGGCAGACCGCTCTGCAGCCGCTGTTTTTCTGACCGCTCGCGGTCGCCGCTAACTTTAAGGAAATTAGATTGAGGACCGCATCGTCCGCCGTTTGCCTGGGAAGCTCCCCGCAACGGATTAGCCTCGATAGACTGAGGAAATATCGTTTCAGCGATGGCCGCTTTCGCGCCATCCCCTCTGCCTTCGAACGTCAAAACCACCTCCAAGCGGTTGTGGCTACGTGTGTCCCGGTATCCCCGGGACAGGCGCCGGTTTCTCGGACCTCCGACGGGCACAAGCTCGCGGCGATGCCTCCCGAGGAGTTTTATGTCAAAAGAATTAGTCATTTCAGCGGCCTCCCATGAACGGCGGGTCGCCATACTTGAAGAAGGTCAGTTAGTAGAAATTTACATCGAGCGCGAAAAAGAATTCGCCCTCGTCGGCAGCATCTACAAAGGCAAAGTCACTCGCGTCCTTCCCGGAATGCAATCCGCTTTCGTGGACATCGGTCTCGATGGCGACGCCTTCCTGTACGTCAGCGACGTTTTCGAAAACCTCGAAGATTACGATCACGACCACGCCCACGAAGCGCCGCGCCCTGCGGCCTCCGCGCCCGGTCCGCGTTTGGTTGCGCCGCTCGCCTCCACGGAAGACCTGGAGCATGACGCCGAAGCGCATTCCGTCGAGCTGCTTCCCGGCGAATCTCTCGCCAAGGCCAACAGCTCGGCCCACGATGGCGAAGTTTCCGAAGCTCACGACGACTCCCTTATCGAAGTTTCCGATGACGAGCACGTTGTGGACGCGGCGGCAACCAGCGCAGCTCCCGATGAGGACCACGCTGAAGAACGCCAGCCCGGAAATGTTCATTCCCCCGCCGGCCACGAAACGGAATCGGACGCTGGCGACGAGCGCCAACCGGAATCCAACGCTTCCGCTCCGCAAAATTTTGGTCCCAACTACAAAGCCTCCAATTATCCCCCGCGCGGCGGCAGTGCCCGCCCCGGCCAGAACTTTGGCGGCCGGACCGATCGAGGCAACGACCGTGGTAATGATCGTGGCAACGACCGCAGTCAAGGCGGCGATCGTGGTCAGGAATCCGGTGGTGGCCGCGGCCGTTTTGGCCGCCGCGGCGGACGCCGTCGCGGTACCCGCCCCAGTGCCGCTCCTGGCGGCGGACGCAATTTGCCTCCCTCGAAATACGCTTCGCCCCAGGGTGGCGCCTCCGAATCGCGCGGTGATTCCCGTGGCGACTCGCGTGGCGACTCACGTGGAAACGACCAGCGCAATCAGGGCCAGAATCGTGGCTCGCAACCCCGTGGCTTCGAGCCCCGCGGCTCCGAACAACGCGGCTTCGACAATCGCCGCCCCGAAACTCCCCGTCACGGCGCGTCTTCTTCAAGTTCCAGCGCCCCGACTCACGATGCCGCGGAAGAACCGATCTTGCTCCCCGGTGAATCGCTCGCAAAATATCGCGGCAAGCCCGCCGCCTCCGCTCCCGTAGCCGAACCGCAGCCCGCCGACCGCTCTGAAGCGGAGGAAACCACTCGCCAGCCCGGTGCTCCCGCCGGTGGTCCCGCTCCCGCTCAACCCGGCGCTTCCGCAGCAGGTGGTCCGCGCCGCTTCAGCGGCGGTCTGCCTCGCTGGTTGCTGGCCGACGCTGGCGCTGAATCCGAAGCCGCTCCCGTATCCGCCGACGAAAATATCGGCGTTGCCGACGACTCCACCCTTTCCGCGCACGGAAATAATCCTCCGCGCCACGAAGCGTCTCCGCTTGAGCTTCCCACTGGCGGCGCCTCGCAAAATACCGGGGACAGCGAATCGCTCAACGACGATCAGATTGCCGCTCTCGCTTCCGGCATCGTGGAAGCCAAGCAGGAAGAAATTCGCGAAGTCGCCCATGCCGACGCCCTCTCCGGCGGAGCGATTTTCGAAGACGAAGAAGAAGACGTCGAAGAAGTAGAAGTTTCCGAAGAAACCCCGGAAACCACGGAAGAAGAGGACCAGGAAGAAGGCGAAGAGGAAGCGCACGCCGCCGAAGCCGCCGCCACGGAAGTCTCCCAGCTTACCGACGAAGAGCACGCCGAAGTCGAAGAAGGCCGCGCCGCCAATCGCGCCGACGCCGAAGCCGACGCCGCTCACGAAAGCGCCGAACATCATGCCGCTCTCGGCATTCACGACGCCGAGCACGACGCGCATCACGACGCCCACCACGACGCCCACCACGAGGAAGAACACGAAGGCGCCGAGCACCACGAAGGCACGCACGGCCAGGAACCCACCGAGCGCGCCGTCGCCGGAAATATCTCCTCCGATTCGCTGGACTCTTCCGCCGCCGTCACGCCTATCGCCGAAGACGACATCATCCTGCTTCCCGGAGAAACCCGTTCGCCGCGCAGTGCCGGTGGCGCAGCGGCTCCCCGCGAAGAATTTCCCCGAGACTCCGCGCGCGTTGGCGGCAACCCGCGCCAGCGTTTCCAACGCCCCTTCCGCAGCGGCAGTGGTAGCCGCGATCGCGGCCGCGATAATCGCGGCGGACGCCCGGACAGCCGCGGCCCGCGCCACGACAATCGTTCTGACAGCCGTCCTGATACCCGCTCAGACAATCGTCCCGACAATCGCGCAGGTCGCCCGGAACGCTCCGGCAGCGGTAGCCGACCGGGCCCGCGTTTCGAACGCCGCCCCAGTGGACCAGGCGGTCCGCGCCATGATCGCGGCCACGGAAGCCATCACTCCGGCCCTTCGCGCCGCCCGCAGCTCATCTCCGAAATGCTCAAGGCTGGTCAGGAAGTAGTCATCCAGATCGCCAAAGAGCCGCTCGGCAAAAAGGGCGCGCGCATCACCAGCCACGTCGCTCTACCCGGGCGTTTTCTCGTCTACATGCCCACCATTGATCACATCGGCGTGTCCCGCAAAATTGCCAGCGCCGACAATCGCTCGCGTCTCCGCCGCCTCGTTGGCGAAGCCCGCGGCAGCTATCCCGGCGGCTTCATCGTGCGCACCGCCGCAGGCGGCGCCACCGATGAAGAAATTCGCGCCGACATCGAATTCCTCGGCACCACCTGGAACGAAATCAAGGAACGCAGCGAACAGCGCAAAGCGCCCTCACTGCTCCATCGCGATCTCAATCTCGTCGAACGCATCCTGCGCGATTACGTCAGCGATGATTTCACCGCCATTTGGATTGACAGCGAAGAGGAATACAGCTAGGTCGTCGAATTCGTCAGTCGCTTCCAGCCCAAGCTGGTCAGCCGCGTCAAGCTCTACACCAAGGAAACCCCCATCTTCGAAGAGTTCGGCATCCAGCATGAACTCGACAAAGCCCTGCGCGCCAAAGTGTGGCTCAAGTCCGGCGGCTACATCGTCATCAATCACACCGAAGCGCTGGTGGCCATTGACGTCAACACCGGCAAATTCGTCGGCAAAGGCTCCACGCGCCTCGAAGACACCATCGTCAAAACCAATCTCGAAGCGGTGAAGGAAATCGTTCGCCAGATTCGCCTGCGCGATCTCGGCGGCATCATCGTGGTGGATTTTATTGACATGGAAGAGCGCCGCAACCGCGACAAAGTTTTGTTCGCGCTGCAGCAAGCCCTGGAAGAAGACAAAGCCCCGTCGAAAGCCCTTAGCTTCAACGAATTTGGCCTCGTGTGCATAACTCGCAAACGCACCAAGCAGGCTCTCGAGCGCGTGCTCTGCCAACCGTGCCCCTATTGCACCGGCTCCGGCATGGTCAAATCCATCCCCACGCTCTGCTACGAAATCCAGGCCGAAGCCCGCAAAATGGCCGTCGCCGGACACGAAGGCCCCAACCTAACCCTCCGCGTCCATCCCGAAATCGCCAAAGCCCTGAAAACCCGCGAGTCGCTCCTGATGGACGAACTGGAGCAAACCTCCCACAAACACATCATCATCCAGTCCGACGCCACATTGCATTGGGAGCAATACGACATCTACTGAAACTTATAACTGTATCTTATTGAAGATAAAACAAGATGTTTGGTATGGAAGTAAT
>JBBRPU010000137.1:0-8144 GCA_038227545.1 Candidatus Acidiferrales bacterium | reverse complement strand
GTAGTCGCCGTTGTACGAAAGCCAATTGTCGGCGACAGGGCGTACATTCAAGGCTTCGTTTTTTACGTCCAGGGCGACTCCTTGATTTTTCTCCTGCGCCACGGCGGGGAACGCGCAAAAAATAAAAGCGCTGCAAATAAGCAAGCTGAAGCGCAAGGGGCCAAACTTTCGTGCTGCTACGCGTGTGTTCATTTCACCGCGACCCCGCGCGAATGCCTGCGGGCGGCGAACGCGGCGCGCCAGGGGCGACGCGACTCAGCCGGATTTCTTTTTGCTTCTGGGCTAGCGCTTTCGATGTAGCCCAATTCCACGGAGATTTTTTTTCCGGCTGCGCTGATTAAAGAAGCAATTTGCTTTATCCGCGCGGTAGCCATGCGCACCGCCGGGCCAGTGATGCTGAGGCTGGCATTTACCGCGCCGGTGTGATCCCAGATGGGGGCGGCCACGCAACGAATGTGCGACTCGTGCTCCTCGAGATCGCAGGCGAATCCGTCTCTACGAACGCGAGACAATTGCGTTTGCAATTCCTGAAGATTGCTTACGGTGTTTTCGGTGAAACGGCGCAGGACCAATTCGTTGAGGACGGCGGCCTGTTCAGCGGCAGGCAGGTAAGCCAGCAAAATTTTGCCGACCGCGGTGCAGTGCAAGGGAACCGACGCGCCAATTCGAGAATGTATACGCAGGGGTTCGAGAGAATCTAATTTTTCCACGTACACGGCGGAAAGCGCGTTTCGCACAGTGAGGTGCACGGTTTCGCGGGTCTGGCGGTTCAATTCCTGCAGATACGGGAGACTGGCGCGGCGCACGTCCAGTTTTCCACGGGCCGCATGGCCAAGCGTTATGCACGCGATTCCCAGGTGATACACGCCGGTGTTGTCGGAGCTTAGGAAACCGCTGGCTTGTAGATTCGTCAGGAAGCGATGAACGGTGCTTACTGGGAGATGCGAGAGTTTGGTCACCACGGAGGGGGAAAGTCCGTTTTCCGCGCCGGCGAACAATTTCAAAAGATCCAGACCCCGCTGCAGGGCGGTGATGTTGTAGGTCCGCTTGCCTTTGGGATGCATGCCGGCCATAGTCAGGAAACGAGCCTCTCCGGAGCAAAAATGAAAAGTCATCTCACGGAATGAAAGTACCTATACTACAAACGCGCCTACGAAATCCATTTATTATTGGGCGGCCAAAAGGTTTTACAGCCTGCCGAACTTCTTTACCGCTTCCTGAATGGATTTCAGTTTTTCGATATCCGCGTACATGGAATGCTCTTTGAAATCCATCTCCTGAGCCAAGGCCAGGACTTGCGAAGCTTGCGCGCGCGGAACCACCGCCACACCATCGGCATCGGCAACGACGATGTCGCCAGCGTTTACGGGGACTCCATCGCAATTCACAGGAATGTTTGCACCGCCGAATCGGTAGTGACTGATGGAGGTGGAGGGGACGATTCCCGATGCGAAGACAGGAAAGCCGATCTTGGTTAGGTAGGCGACATCCCGAACACCTCCGTCTATCACCGCGCCGGAAAAGCCTCGAGCGGACATAGCCGTGCCCATCAGTCCGCCCATTCCGGCGATGTCGGCGCCATCTTCCACGGCCATCACGTAGACGGCATTGGCATCGCCCTGGTCTATGGCGGCGAGCATACCGTCCAGGGCGTGAGGGTCGGTGTTGGCTTCTTTTTTCAACTGCACGGTGAGCGCGAAACCGGCAAATCGCGCGCCAAAAATCGGGCGCATGCGATGCGACATGTACATCTTGCGGCCGAGGAGTTTTTCCATGGCGTCAGATATGGAGGCGACTTCCACGTGGCGAAAAGCGTTGAGTAACGCCAAATCCTCGGCGGCGGGGGCGGATCGGCCGGACGCCGCTGAAGTCTTAAATACCAGCGCGAACATCAAACAGCCTGCGAGTAGCCACGCGCAGGCGCGCTGTGATGGAGACCAATTCGAAAAGTGAATCACGGGACTCTCCTGAAATGAGTTGCGATATCCATAACCATATCTGGATGCCGCAGTTGTTTCACAGAAGTCCTGCGGCGCCGCCAAAGATCGATTTCTCAAAAAGAAGGTTGACAGGCTTGAACTTCATTGCAGTAATACCACAGACGTTGCTGTGGGAAGATTTTATTATTAGCACTTTTATTTTCACACGGTGAAAAGTTTGGGCGTGGCAGTTGCTGGGTTTGTAGACCCAAGACCCACCCGCCACGGCGGGCAGGTCCTACAAAGCTAGGGTGGGGCACCCTCTGCAGAACTTGAAGTTGTTGTGACGCTAATGGGCATTAAATTGGGGACTACGCATTTGCGCGAGGTGGAGGTCACGTTGCCGGCACGAAGAGCTGCGTTTTGCTGCATATTTATTTTGTCCGTGGTGGGCGGCACTGGCTTGGCGTGGGCGCAGCAAAGCAAACCGTCCGACAAAGTCGCCACACGCTCCGGAAGCACTCGAGCGGGTGGCAGCGAATTATTTGCGTCCACCTGCGCAACGTGCCACGGGCTGGATGGCCGCGGGGCCGAACGAGGACCGAACATTGCCACGCGGGGGCAGACGCGCAGACTTTCCGATACTGAAATTCTCACGATTCTGCGAAATGGCAGAACAGAATCCGGGATGCCGGCCTTTGGCGCCCTGGGCACTGCAAAACTCGAATCGCTGGTGGCCCATCTTCGCGCGCTTCAGGGACTCGACCGCAATGAGGTGGCGTCGGGCGATGCCAAGCTGGGCCGCGAGATATTTTTTCAACAAGATGGGTGCGCGGAATGCCACACGGTTAGCGGCGCTGGCGGTTTTTTAGGCCCGGACCTCAGCATTTATGGAGGGGTCACGCCGTTTGTGGAGATGCGTGAGCACATCGCGCAACATGACGGTTTGCCGCGCGCAAGAACGGTGACGCTGGCGACTCACGACGGTCGAAGCCTTACGGGCATGGTGCGAAATGAAGACAACTTCTCATTGCAGCTGCAAACGCTGGACGGCAAGTTTCATTTTCTGGAAACATCAGAGCTGGCAAGCGGCGGAATAGAGGCGAAGCAAAGTCAGGCCGGGGAGCGACGAACAATCCTAACCGGTGATCAGGTGGAAGCGCTGGTGAGCTATCTGGTGGAGGCGGCAAAAACAGCGGATGCTGACGGCAAGTTGAAACGGCGAGCGGTGCATCACGAAGAGGAAGACTAAGCGGCATTGTGCCGCATCTAAAAAATCGAGTGCGTACTCAGTGTGGCCAGGGGCGACCGGCCAGTTGCGATGGGAAACTGGATGGTGCGGCCGAAGCCACACCGAAAACAATGGAAGTGCGAAAGAAAACCGTGGTGAAAAAAAACTAAGAAGCCTCAGCTCGCTACTCGTCTGACTCCTGGGTGACGATGTGGACGTCCACTGCGGGAGACTCGCGCAGGAAACGGTGGACGGCGGATAGATACAAATATTTTCGCCAATCGTGTACGGCAGCACGGCCAAAAATCACCTGAGTGATGTGTTTAGAGCGCACGAATTCCGCCACGCTGTCGGCCACGCTCTTTCCTTTCAGGCGGATAACTTGGGCGCCAAGACTTTCAGCGAAGCGCAGGTTGGAGGCCAATGCCTGCGGGTTGGAATCTTTCGGGCCGAACTCCCGATCCACGTGCACGACGTAAAGTTCCGCGTCCATGCGGCGGGCCATGCGGGCACCGCGCGCTATTAAATACTGGCCGGCGGAATTGGAAGAGACGCACACGGCCATGCGTTCGCGCACACCCCAATTTTTTCGGATGTCCTGAGCTTCCATGTAGGTTTCCAGGCTGCGATCCACCTGCTCAGCGACCTGGCGGAGGGCGAGTTCGCGCAAGGCTATTAAATTTCCGCGGCGAAAAAAGTTTTGCAGGGAGCGCTCGACTTTTTCGGTGCTGTATACATCGCCGCGCTTCATGCGGTTCTGCAGGGCCTCGGGAGTGAGGTCCACCATGACGGTTTCAGAGGCGGTCAAGGGCACCCAGTCGGGCACGGTTTCACGGACGGTCATGCCAGTGATAGAGCGAACGACTGGAGCGATGCTTTCGATATGTTGAATATTGAGGGTTGATAAAACGTCGATCCGCGCTTCCAACAATTCTTTTACGTCTTCGTAGCGCTTGCGGTGTTTGCTGCCGGGAATATTGGTGTGCGCCAGCTCATCCACCAGAATAACGGCGGGTCGCCGCGCCAGAATGGCGTCCACATCCATCTCTTCAAAGACGGTGCCCTTGTATTCGATCTTTTTGCGGGGCACGGCTTCCAGTTGCTCAACGAGCTCCTCGACTCCTTTGCGCCCGTGGGTCTCGATGACGCCGATCATTACATCCTCGCCGCGCGCGCGACGGCGCAGTGCCTCGCTGAGCATGCTGAAGGTTTTCCCCACACCCGGCGCGTAGCCTAGAAACAGTTTAAAGACGCCGCGCGTTTTCTCCGCGGGGGAGGCCAGCTCCAGCCATTCTTCGGGCTTCTTGGTCATCGTTAAGCTCTTCGCATCGCTAACCAATGAGTTAAAATGGTCCCATGCAGAGATTCCTCGGCGGCCGGGTTGCGGGAGCGGCCGTATCGTTGGGTATTCTCGCCGGCATAATCCTGCTTTACCGCTTCGCCGTAAACGTCAATCAGACCACCGTTGCGTTAACTTTTCTTCTGGCTATTTTAGCAGTTTCGACAGTGTGGGGGATGGTGGTCTCCGCGCTGATGTCGGTAATAGCGGTAGTGGCGTTCAACTATTTTTTTTTGCCGCCGGTTGGAACTTTTTCCATCGCGGACCCGCAAAATTGGGTTGCCCTTCTGGCGTTCCTGGTTACGGCCATTACCGGGAGCCAGTTTTCTTCGCGCATTCGCAAGGAAGCGGACGAAGCGCACCGGCGGCGGCGTGAAGTGGAACGCTTATACCGGTTCAGCAGACAACTACTGGGAGAAGGCAACGTAATACAGTTGATGAACGCGATGCCCAATTACATCGTGGAGAGCTTCGAGGTGGGAGCAGCGGAATTGTTTCTCCCGCAGAAAGATAAATTTTATCGTTCAGGATTCGGGGCCGCGCATCTGGAGCCGGACAAGATGCGGGCGGCGTTCTTACGCGACGAATTGTCCATTGATGTGGCGCGAGGAGAATCTTTCATTCCGGTTCGCCTGGGGGTTCGCCCGATCGCAAGCCTGGGAATATCCGGTCCTCCGTTGTCGCGGCAATCTCTGGAAGCGGTGGGTACGCTGGTGGCCATCGCCATCGAACGAGCACGCGCGGTAGAACAGCTGGGTGAGGCGGAAGCGGATCGCCAGGGCGAACGGCTGAAGTCGGCACTGCTGGATTCCATCACACACGATTTTCGAACTCCGCTGACTTCGATGAAGGCCGCGGTGAGCAGCATGCTGACCTCCGGGAGCACCGAGGAAAGCCGCTCACGCGAATTGCTGACCATCATTGATGAAGAGTGCGACCGCCTGAATCATCTGGTGGAAGAGGCGGGAGAAATGGCCAAGCTGGAGGCCGGCGAACTGAAGCTCGAGCTGGCGCCCGTTTCCATCGCTGAAATTATCCAGGCGGCCCTGGCACACTGCAGGGTGGCGCTGGCTGCGCGCAAAGTGGAATTGCACATGGCCGCGGATCTTCCTTTTGTGCGGGCGGATCGCGAGCGCGCGAAAGAAGCATTGGTGCAACTGCTAGACAATGCCAATCTTTATTCGCCCAGGGAAAAACCGATTACGATTACGGCGGAAGTCATCGGCGAATTCGTCACCACCAGCGTGGCGGACAACGGGCCAGGGATAGACGATTTTGAACAGGCGATGATCTTCGAAAAGTTTTACCGCGGGAAAGGGCAGCGTTATTTGGTGCGCGGCACGGGCATGGGATTGCCGATTGCGAAAGCCATCATCGCGGCGCAGCACGGCAGTATCACGGTGACCAGCCAGTTGGGGCATGGCTCGGTATTTTCCTTTACCTTGCCCGTGGATCACAGCAAGAAAGAAGCACGTTGAAAGCCGCGAACATCCTGGTAGTTGATGACGAACCACAAATACGGCGGGTCATGCGCTCGACGCTTTCCGCGCAGGGATACATCATTACGGAGGCAAAATCCGGCGAAGAGGCCATTGAATCCGTGCGCAAGGAGCGACCGGACGTGGTGCTGCTGGACATGAACATGCCGGGCATAGGGGGCATCGAGGCGTGCAGAGAAATTCGTCGAGCGTCGGACGCGCCGATTATTATGCTGACGGTGCGCAACGCCGAGCGGGACAAAGTGGCGGCGCTGGATGCCGGGGCTGACGACTATGTAGTGAAGCCTTTTGGAATCGAGGAATTGCTTGCGCGCATTCGCGCGACGCTGCGACGTTACTCTGCTGGTGATGCGGTTCCGGCGTTTTCGTCAAAGGAACTCAGCGTTGATTTTGAAACACGCAAGCTAACCGTGCGCGGCTTGCCAGTACACCTGACGCCGAAAGAATATGAGGTTTTTAAGCATCTGGTGGCCAATTGCGGAAAGCCGCTAACGCACCGGCGCTTGCTGCAATCGGCGTGGGGGCCGGATTACGGAGACGAAACCGAGAGTTTGCGCGTGATCATAAATCAATTGAGGAAAAAAATTGAAGCGGATCCTGCGCGCCCAAAATACATTTTGACGGAGCCATGGATCGGCTACCGTTTTCAGGCGGATGATGCGGGCGCTTCCAAAAAGGACATAAAAAAAACGTAACTAGTGTTGTGGTTGTTGCGCGTCCAGCGCCAGGTTCAGCTCCAGCACGCGCACGCGAGGCTCGCCCAGGAAACCGAGCTGTCTAGGCAGCGTATATTGCGCTGTCAAAGCGCGCAGCGCGGCTTCGCTGATTTTTCGAGCGCGAGCGATGCGAGGAATTTGAAATTCCGCTGCCGCGGGAGAAATTTCCGGGTCGAGCCCGGAGCCGGACGCGGTTACGAGGTCTATGGGGATGGGTGCGGCTGGATTTTCGGCATGCAACTGTTCGACGTCCGACTTGACGCGATCAAGCAGGTGCTGGTTGGTGGGGCCGAGATTTGAGCCGGATGATTGCGACGCATCGTAGCCGGTGCCCGCACTCGACGGGCGGGAGTGGAAATAGGCTGCGCCAGTGAAGGTCTGGCCGATAATTCTGGAACCCACAATCTTGCCGTCCTTACTGATGAGCTGACCGTTGGCGCGTTCGGGAAAGAGCACCTGGGACAGCCCGGTGATTCCGAGAGGGTACAAGACACCGAACAGCAGAGTGGTTACCAGCGTGAACTTTACGGCAATTAGCAGATTTGTTTTCATGCGCGTCTCTCCGACTCAAACAACACGAAGCTGCGTTACCAATATATCTATGAGCTTGATACCGAGGAACGGCGCGACGATCCCGCCGAGTCCGTAAATCAATAGATTGCGTTGCAGGAGCGCGGCTGCGCCCAAGGGCCGATAGCGCACGCCGCGCAAGGCCAGGGGAACCAGCGCGATGATGATCAGGGCGTTGAAAATCACCGCGGACAAGATTGCGGACTGCGGCGTACGCAGGTGCATCACGTTGAGTACGCCCAGCACCGGAAAAGCGCCCGCAAACATAGCCGGGATGATGGCGAAATATTTGGCTACGTCGTTGGCGACCGAAAACGTGGTCAAGGCTCCTCGGGTGATCAGCAGTTGCTTACCAATCTCGACAATTTCAATCAACTTGGTGGGATTGGAATCCAGGTCCACCATGTTTCCCGCCTCTTTTGCGGCCTGCGTGCCGGTGTTCATGGCCACGCCCACGTCGGCCTGAGCCAGCGCGGGGGCGTCGTTGGTCCCGTCGCCGGTCATGGCCACCAGTTTTCCTTGGGCCTGCTCGCGCTTGATGAGCGCCATCTTGTCTTCGGGCGTGGCTTCCGCCAGAAAATCGTCTACGCCCGCTTGCCGGGCAATCGCGGCGGCGGTCAGCGGATTGTCGCCGGTGATCATCATGGTGCGAATGCCCATGGCGCGCAGATGATCGAAGCGTTCGCGCATCCCTCCTTTTACGATGTCGGTCAGGGCGATGGCTCCGAGGACGCGGCCATTCTCAGCCACCAGCAGCGGGGTGCCGCCGGAGTTGGCGATATCGCGCACGCAAACCTGCAGCTCCGCGGACACTACGCTTCCGCGGCTGCTGCAGAACTGAATGATTGAATCGGGGGCGCCTTTGCGAAT
>JBBRPU010000136.1:0-8173 GCA_038227545.1 Candidatus Acidiferrales bacterium | reverse complement strand
GCTTCCACGTGAACTTCTACAACCGCGCCATCTTTCACCCAGCCCGCCCAGCGTTCCGGAACCGCCAGCCTCGCGCGCAGACGGTCGGTGCGCACCAGCACCATCACCGGACTCTGCACATGCAAAAATTCGCCAGGGTGAACGTCGCGCGTCTTCACCGCGCCGGGAAACGGTGCTCGAATAATCGCGTCACTTAATTTTTTCTCGGCCAGCTTCTCGCTGGCCTCGCTGGAAACCAGCAACGCCTTCAGCCGGTCCACTTCCTGCAGTGCCACATCATAGGTAGCTTTAGTGCTCTGGAAACGGCTGGCCGCTTCATCGAGCTGCTGTCGCGAAATCAGTTTGCCTTCAAACATCTCGCGCGCGCGGTTGTACTTCTGGTCCGCCTCAAAACGATCGGCTTCAGCACGCTGCACGTTGGGAAGTGTCTTCGGATTCGCGGGAGGCGGATCGCCAGGCCCAATGCCCAACTGCGCACGCACCTGCCTGACGATACCGCGCTGGCGATCCACTTCAAGCTGCAGTTCTTGCGGGTCCAGCATCACCAGGGCCTGGCCGCCTTTAACGGAATCTCCAATGTCTGCCAGAACCTGCGAGATTCTTCCTTCCACCTGCGCGCTCACGACGCTTTCTTCGAAAGGGAAGAGTGATCCGGTGGCTTGCACCCGGCGCTGCGCGGTTTCTTCCGCAACGGTATACACATTCACCGGAGTTGGGTGGCTGGCGTCTCCCGAAACGCTGCTGGGCGTGGACTTGCTGCACCCACACAAAGATAAAGCCGCCGTCAGGATCGCAACAGATCCAGGTTTAGCCCGCCATTTGGCGAGATGCGGGTGGGGGGGAGTCATGGCAACCGAATACCTAGTAGTCCTCGTAGTACTTCGACGCCCCAGGATGCCCCTGGTTATGCGCCTCAAGGCTATAAATCGATTTAAGTTCACAAAAGATTATGAACGCAAAAAAAGTATTAGTCGAAGCGGAATTTATGCTGGAAGGCGTAGCCGTGCTTCACAGCCACGGGCATCGGTCCGATTCTTTAACGTCAGTTCGCCACCGTGAGCTTCAGCGATCTGCCTGCTGAGCACCAATCCGATACCGGAACCCGCGGGCTTGGTGGTAAAAAAAGGCACAAACAGATTCGCCGTATTGGGAATGCCCGGGCCGTCATCAATCACCCAAACTTCAAGCTGCGATCCCGCCACCGACCATCCCACCTGCACGCCGCCGCGCGTTTCCAGCGCCGCATCCGCGCCATTGCGAATCAGGTTGATCAGCAACTGCTCCAGCTGATCCACGTCCGCGGAAATCGTCACGCGCGGGCCTTCCCTCACACAAACCTTCACGCGGGTTTCCAGTTTTGCCGTGCGAGTGATCCATTCCCCGACGTGCACCGGCAAATGTTTCGGCTTGGGCAGTCGCGCCAGTCGCGCATAAGCCGCCATGAAGCGGCCCAGCGCTTCCGTACGCGAGCGAATAATGCCCAATCCTTGCTGCAAGTCTTCGAGGATCGGAGCGGCAGGGCCGGTACGCAGCTCCGGCAGCTGATTTGCGGCGTTCAGCCCACTCTCGAGGCCTTGTGCCACGGATTGTATGGGAGCCAGCGAATTGTTGAGCTCGTGCCCCAGCACGCGAATCAGGCGCTGCCACGCTTGACGCTCTTCATCGCGAAGCGTGCGGCTCAAATCGCTGAGCACCACCAGGTTGTGCGGGAAGCCGCCCTGCCGAAACAGACCGCGCCGCATACTCCAGCGCCCCGACCCACCCGGGAAAGTCAAATCCATCGTTCGCGCCGATTCGCCTTCCAGGGCCGCGGCTAATCCCAACTCGTCCGCGGTCGCGCCCAGTAGCCGTTCCAGTGGACGCGCCAACAATCTTTCGCCGGCGCGGTTGATCAGCCGCAGCTTGGCTTCGTGATCGAAGGTAAAAATCGCCAGATCAATTTCTTCGATAATTGTTCGCAGCAGGCTGGTAGCTTCCATGGCGCCCAGGCGCTGCTCGCGAAGCATGGAGCTCAAGGCGTTTACTTCCAGCATGACTTCGCCCATGGCGTCGTCGGGGCCGGCGCCGCGCGCGCGAATCGAGAAATCTTCTTCGCGCATGGCCGCCAAAAGATTTGAAAGCGTCTGCAGAGAAAAAACCACGCGATGCCGCAGCGAGAGCGCGAACCCCAGCCACAAACTCAGAATTAGAAATGTTAAAGTCCACGCGGCGCCCGACGAATACGTCCCGGTCCACAGCAAAATCAACGCGATGAAAGATCCCGGCAGGCCCGCGGCGAGCGCCAGCAATTGAATGCGGCGTTGGTAGGTGAGGCGCTTCATCGCCGTCATCCTAATTCATGTTTCTGTAGACGGCGATATAAAGCGCTGCGGCTGAGGCCCAGCGCCTTGGCGGCCTGGCTCACGTTGCCATCGTGCCGCGCCAGGGTCCTGCGGATAAGGTGGCGTTCCACTTCGTCCAGGGGCATTTCTTCCAGCCGTGCCGCCGCCGTTGACGATTGCGCCCGCAATCCTAGATCGGCGGCGCGCACCTGCGGTCCAGCGGAAAGGAGCACCCCGCGCTCCACGGCGTGGTCCAACTCACGAACGTTTCCCGGCCACAGATGCTCGTGCAGCGCGGTGGTCGCCGCGCTATCGAATCCAGAAATATTCTTGCGATAGCGCTGCGAATATCCGTGCACAAAATGGTGCGCCAGCAAATCGATGTCTTCGCGGCGCTCGCGTAAAGGAGGAATAAAAATTTCGATGGTGTTCAAACGAAACAACAGGTCCTGGCGAAAGCGCCCCGCTGCGGCTTCGGAATTCACATCCACGTTGGTGGCCGCCAGAACGCGAACGTCCACGCGCCGCGTCGAAGAAGATCCCACACGCTCCAGTTCGCCCGTTTCCAGTACGCGCAACAACTTGGCCTGTAAATTAAGTGGCACGTTGGCGATTTCGTCGAGGAACAATGTTCCCGCGTCGGCAAGCTCGAAGCGACCCACGCGATCCGAGCGCGCATCCGTAAATGCGCCTTTCACGTGCCCGAAAAGCTCGCTTTCGAATACGCCTTCCGACAACCCGCCGGCGTTCACCGTCACCATCGGCTTGGAAGCACGTCCCGACAATGCGTGCAACGTTCGCGCCACTACTTCTTTGCCCGTGCCATGTTCTCCGGTGATCAACACGTTGGCGTCCGATGGGCCAATGCGCGAGATCAGATCCAGCACCGGCAGCATCGCCGGCGACTTCGACAGGAAAGTAGGCCGCGATTCCGCGCGCAACAGCCTGTTTTCCGCCTCCAAGCGCGAAGCCTGCCGCAGCGCCTGGCGCAAGTCAATTTGCGTGCGAATGATGGAGAGCAGCCGCAGATTTTCCCACGGCTTCTGCACGAAGTCGCGCGCCCCGCGCCGCATTGCCTCTACTGCAATCTCCACGCTGCTCCACGCGGTCATGACGATTATCGGCAAGGTGCTGTCCAGCATCTGAATGCGCGTGAGCAGGTCCAGCCCTTCTTGCCCGGAAGTGGTGTCTCGCGCGTAGTTGAGGTCCATCAGCACCACATCGAATTCGCGCGACTCAATCGCGGCCAGCGCATCGGCGGGGGAAGCCACGCCGTGGGTTTCGTAACCTTCGCGCTTGAGCAAAAGTCGCAGCGCGTCACGGATATCTGCTTGATCGTCGGCCAAGAGGACGCGATACGACGGAGTGGCGGAGGGTTTCATTTCGTAGGGCTGAGTCTAATCCAGTTTTGTTGCTCGCGTGGATTTATGCCGACTGCACCGTGGCCGCGGCGGTTTCGCTGACCACCCACCCGTCTTTCAGCTGAATAATGCGATTACCGAACGCGGCGTTGCGCTCCGAGTGCGTAACCTGAATGATGGTGGTTCCGGCGTCGTTCAATTTCTTGAAGAGCTCCATGATTTCTTCGCCCTGCGCAGAATGCAAATTTCCGGTGGGTTCATCGGCCAATAAAAGCTTGGGATGCAGGATAACCGCGCGAGCCACGCCAACCAGTTGCTGCTGGCCGCCCGAAAGCTGGTTCGGAAATAAGTCCTTCTTGCCGACAATGTGAAAGCGATCCAGCGCGTCGCACACCAGGCTCACGCGTTCTTTGTGCGGCACGTTTTTATACGACAGTGGCACCTCGAGATTTTCAAATACTGTCAAATTGTCTATCAGGTGGTAGCTCTGAAACACAAATCCGATATTGGCTTTATGCAACTCGTTGCGTTTTTTGTTGTTCAGCTTGTGCACCGGCTCGCCGAGAAAAAAATATTCGCCCGCCCACGCGCTGTCCAGCATCCCGATGATGCTTAGCAATGAAGACTTGCCGGCCCCCGAGGGACCCATGATGGTTACAAATTCGCCCTGCTGAATTTCCAGATTGATGCGCCGCAGAACGAAAAACTTGCTGCCGCCGGCATCATAGGATTTTTCGAGATGTCTGAACTGGATTAGAGGTTCCACGTGGCTCCTTGTCACTCGTCCATGCGACAAACGCTAACGATCTTTCAGGTTCAGCTGCTCGACAGTTTTAAATTGTTTCACTCATAGCGAAGAGCCGTCAATGGATCCACCCGCACCGCACGACGCGCGGGAAGATACGACGCCAAAGCCGCAATCGAGCCGAGGATCAACGGCAAACCGATAAATGCAAACGGATCCGTCGCACTCACGCCGAATAGCAAGCTGGAGAGAGCCCGCGCCAGCATGAATGCCAGCGGCAGCCCGATAGCAATGCCGATTCCTGTGAGCAGCATGCCATTGCCGATCACCAGGCGATGAATCGAGGCCCCCGTCGCGCCCATAGCCATGCGGATGCCCATCTCATGCGTGCGTTCGCTCACCGAGTAAGACATCACGCCATACACGCCCACGGAAGCAAGCACCAGCGCAATCACTCCGATGGCCGCCATCATCGCAGCCACATATCCGATCCCCACGGTGGACTCGTGGATCACCACGTCAAGCGGTTTCACTTCGTATATGGGCAGTTCGCGGTCAATGCCGGCGAATTTGGCGCGCACGGCAGATACAAAAACCTTCGGATCACCGTCGGTGCGCAGCACCACGGTAGTGTAATGAGGTGGATTCTGGCGGTACGGCCGGTACAGCGTGGGAATATCTTCCTTCTGTAGCCAATTGTAGTGCACATCGTCAACGATGCCGACCACCGTCAGCCACGGATTGGAATCATCTTCACCGACACGAACTTTCTTGCCCAGCGGATTCTCGTCCGCAAAATAATGCTTCGCCAAGCTCCCGCTAATCACTGCGACCGGCTGAGTCTTGTCCCCGTCTGCATCAGAGAGAAACCGGCCGTCCCGGAGTCCAATATTCATCAGCGTGAAATAACTTGGACTGATGGTCTCCATGATGGCTTCGCGCGCGTCTTCGCGCTTTGCCAAGGGGCGCTTCTCGATAGAAAAGCGCGCACCGCTTGCGCCGCCGCCGTTGGCGTAAGGTACGGTCGTCGCCATGGCCGCCGACTTCACCTTGGGAATGGTCGCAAGGCTTTCCAATAGACGCTCATGAAAGGTAACTCGCGCGGATTTTTCCGGATACTGAACCGCAGGTAAATCAAGATTCAGGGTGAGCAGCGTCTCCGGTTGGTAGCGCTGGTTAACGCTCACGAGCGCGTGGAATCCCTTTACCAGCAGCCCTGCACCGACCAGCAAAATCAATGACATCGCCACTTCGGCAACCACCAGTGCGCCACGCAGGCGGTGACGAGCGCGGCCCGACGAGGCGCCGCGGCCACTCTCCTTCAAAGTTTCCGAGATATTAGAGCGCGAACTCATCAGCGAAGGAGCGATACCCGAAATAATGCCGCTGGCGAGGGCTACCACAAACGTAAAAAGGAACGCGCCGAGATCGAGGTGAATGGTTTTCCATCCGGCAATATAACGTGCGATGTCGGGAGGCATATGCGAAAGAATCAAGGTGAGCATCCACTGCGCCAGGAAAACGCCGAGCACCGCTCCGAACAGTGACAGCAGGATGCTCTCGATCAACAGTTGCCGCACGATGCGTGTGCGGCTTGCGCCCATCGCGGCACGAACGGCCAATTCCTTCTGCCGTCCCGAGACCCGCGCAAACTGCACGTTCGCGACGTCCGCGCAAGCGATCAGCAGCACAAACGCCACCGCGCCCAACAGCAGAAGAGTGTATTGACGATTGAGATCACCGGCCGCGTATTCACCCAGTGGCATGGCGCGCAGCTGGAAGTTCTTATAGGAGTCAGGATAAGTATCGGCCTGCCGCCGCGTGATGGTGAGCATTTCCGCTTTGGCTTGCGCAATAGAAACACCAGGTTTCAAGCGGCCCAGAACCCATAGCTGGCGATTGTCACGCTCCACCCGTGCCTTGGCATCGAAAGCCATCGGTAACCAGGCCTCCGCGCTCATGGGATAGTCAAAGCCTTTGGCCATTACGCCCACGATCGTGAAGGGCTTGCCGTCGACTTTCACGGTCTTACCCAGAATTTTGGGGTCCGATGCGTAACGGCGCTGCCACAGCCCGTAACTTAGAATCAGTTCCTGATTCCTCCCCGGTTGTCCTTCCTCCGCAAGAAAATCCCTCCCCAACTGAGGTTGCACTCCCAGGACCGAGAAAAAATTGGGAGTAATCAGAAAATCCTGGATTTTTTGCGGAGTTCCATCACCTGTAAAATTCACACCGTCCCAGTTGTAGGCTCCAAGCTGTTCAAATGAGTTGGCCTGCGCTTGCCATTCCAGGTAGGTGGCCGGCGCTACCGGCGTATTTTGCACCCCCCGTTGAGGCTGCGAGTCTACCAGCGCCACAACACGGTCGACATCCTCAAGCGGCACCGGGTGCAGCAGAAACGCCTCCGCTATGCTGAAGGTTGCGGTATTCGCGCCGATGCCCAGCGCCAGCGCCCCGGCGCATATGAACGTGGCAAACCGATGCTTCCACAACATGCGCATGGCGTAGCGAACATCTTGGCGAATCGTATCCATTTGGACGGACCTCTCCCTCAGAGCAAATCCCTTGAATTAAAAATGAATTCTTCTTAAGCGCCGACGCTGACTTCGCGGGTTTCTTCCACTATGCGACCGTCAAAGAGATGAATGTTGCGCTCGGCAAAGTTTGCATAGCGCTCATCGTGAGTCACCATGCAGATGGTGGCGCCGTTGCGGTGCAGGTCGCGCAGCAGTTCCATCACCGCTTCACCATTCTTGGAGTCCAGGTTTCCCGTGGGTTCGTCGGCCATTAGAATCAGAGGGTCGCCGACCAACGCGCGCGCTACTGCGACGCGCTGCTGCTGACCTCCGGAAAGCTGTGAAGGAGAGTGCCGCACCCGGTGCGCCATGCCCACCCGCTCGAGCGCGTGCTGGACCTTCTGCTTTCGCTCGGCGCTGCCAGTGCCACGATAAGTCAGCGGCAGTTCGACATTCTCGTACACCGTGAGATCCCCGATCAGGTTGAAGGCCTGAAAGATGAAGCCAATCTCGCGATTGCGAATGCGCGTCCGCTCGCTGATGGTCAGCTTCGAGACCGGCTGCCCATTCAGCCAATAGTCTCCCCCGGTCGGCGAATCAAGCAGCCCCAGGATAGAAAGGAGCGTTGATTTGCCGCAGCCGGAAGGCCCGGCGATGGAAATGTATTGCCCCTTATGAATCTCCAGGTGGATTTCGGACAGCGCGTGAGTCTCGACTTCATCGGTGTAGAACACCTTTTTCACGCCTTCCATCTTGATGAGCGTGCCGTTCGATTCCGTCATTTCCTCTCCTTCAATCACTTGCTGAAATCACACTATTGATACGAAACAAAAGCCATTTAGTTCCTAGGCTTACTCATAACGCAGGGCAATAATCGGATCCACTCGTGTGGCCCGGCGCACCGGCAAGTAGCAGGCAACGGCGGCGACGATGGCTATGACCGCCAGAGCCAGCAGATAGATATCGAAGCTGTTTGCTTTGACGCCAAAAAGAAGGGATTGGCTCAACCGGGCGAAGCCATAGGCCACCGGTAACCCCACGGCGCAGCCGGCGATCACCATGAAGCCCACCTCTTTCAAAATGAGGGAACGGACCTCTTGGGTCGCGGCTCCCAGTGCCATCCGGATGCCGATTTCTCGCGTGCGCTGCACCACCAGGTAGGCCAGCACCCCGTAGATCCCCAGCGCCGCCAGCACCCCCGCCAGCATCCCGAATCCGGCGGACATCCCG
>JBBRPU010000135.1:0-8224 GCA_038227545.1 Candidatus Acidiferrales bacterium | reverse complement strand
TGCCCCGGGTGGATCAATGAAAGACCCATCCATGGCCGCCAGCCTGCGCCAATTCCTCCAACGCCTCAGCTCCATCTTTCGCGGCCGCCAACTCGATAGCGACCTCGACACCGAAATGGCTGCGCACCTCGACCTCGCCACCCAGGAAAATATCGAGCGCGGTATGTCTCCCGAAGAAGCTCGCCGCCAGGCCCTGATCCATTTTGGCGGCGCGGAACAAGCCAGGGAAGGCCATCGCGATGCCCGCGCTTTTCCCACTCTTGATGAACTGGCCCAGGACCTTCGCTATGCCTTGCGCACTTTTCGCCGTGATCGCACTTTCGCACTCATCGCCGTCCTGATTCTCACTCTCGGCATCGGCGCCAACATCGCCGTCTTCAGCGTGGTCAATACCATTCTCCTTCGCCCGCTCCCGCTTCGCGACCCGCAGCGACTCGTGTTCATCGCTGGAGCCGAAGGCAAAAGCGGCATGTCCAGCATTACCTATTCGACCGACGCCTACACCGAGCTCCGCAGCCACAACAATTCTTTCGAAGATCTCACCGGCTATTTCGCATTCTCCAGCGCCAATAATTCCAAGTTCGCGTACCACGGAGATACTCTGCCGGTCACGGACCTCAGTGTGGTCGGAAATTTCTTCTCCGTTCTCGGCGTTCAACCTACCCTTGGCCGCTCCTTCACTCCCGACGAGCTGCAAAAAAACAGCCGCCCCGCCGTAATTCTCAGCAACGCCTTCTGGCGCCGCCAGTTTGCTTCCGATCCTTCGATCGTCGGTCAAGCCATTGCCCTCGACAACAAACCCGTAACCGTGGTCGGCGTTCTTCCACCGAGCTTCGATTTCGGCTCTATTTTTTCTCCAGGGTCGCGGATCGATCTCTTCACGCCCGCCATCCTCGATGACATGGAAGATTGGGGCAACACTCTCGCGCTCGTTGGCCGTCTCAAGCCCGCCGTCACCGTCGCCCGAGCCCAGGCCGAAGCCAACATTATCTTTCCGCGCTTACATTTCGATTTGAAGCATCCCGAATATGGCGGCGGGTACAGTGCGCGGATCACTGCGCTCAAGGAATACGTCACCGGCAAACTACGCCGCTCGCTCATCGTATTGTGGTCTGCCGTGGGACTTATCCTGCTCATCGTCTGCGTCAATCTCGCCAATCTCCTGCTCGCCCGCGCCGGCGCCCGCAGCAAGGAATTCGCCATGCGCCGCGCCCTGGGCGCCAGTCGCGCGCGCCTCATCCGCCAGTTGTTCACCGAAAGCCTGCTGCTCACCAGCGCCGGCGTCGTCCTCGGTCTCGGACTCGCTTTCGCCATCATCACCTACCTCACCCGCCAGGGTGCCCTCGCGCTTCCCTTACTCAGCAGCCTCACCGTGGACGCCCGCGCCTTGGTGTGGACCCTTTTCATCTCCGCGCTCGCCGCAATTTTCTTCGGCCTCGCGCCCAATCTCAGAATTTCTTCCGGCAACCTCCAGGAAGCCTTGAAAGACTCCGGCGCAGGAATGACCCACGGCAAAAAACACGACCGCATGCGCGGCATCCTCGTAGTTTCAGAAGTCGCCCTGGCCTGCGTCCTGCTTGTTGGCGCTGGCCTTCTGCTGCGCAGCTTCCTTCACGTTCTCGATGTGGACCTCGGATTCCAACCCAGTCGCGCTGCTTCCATCGGCGTGGACTATGACGACGGAGGCAAGCCCGCTAGGCGCGCCGCCATCCTTCAGGACATTCTCGGCCGCATAAAAGCGCTTCCCGGCATCGAAGCCGCAGGCATCACCGACAGTCTCCCCCTCGATCGCAATCGCGCTTGGGGCCTCTCGGCAAAAGGTAAAAATTTTCGCGAGGGTGAGCTTCCCGGAGCCTTCGTCTACATCGTCACTCCCGGCTATCTCGACGCCATGGGTATGCACCTGCTTGCTGGACGCGACTTCACCTGGGCTGACGCTCCCGACGCTCCGCTCGTGGTCATCCTGAACAAAACCGCCGCCGACCATTTGTGGCCCGGGGAAGATCCCATCGGCCGCATCGCCCTCGTAAACAGTAAGGACGCGCGCGTCATCGGCGTGATTGCCGACATCCGCGAAAGCAGCCTTGAATCTCGTCCAGGTTGGCAAATGTATTTGTCCCCGGCGCAAAACGGCCCGGAGGGCGCCGAGCTCGTCGTCCGCACCAAACTTCCGCCCAGCGCGCTGGCCACCAGCGTTATGAGCACGCTCCGCTCCATCAATCCCGGCCAGCCCGCCGGCGAATTTCGCACCATTCAGCAACTCGTGGACCGCGCGGTATCCCCTCGCCGTTTCTTCGTGCTGCTCGTTAGCGTTTTCGCCGTACTCGGGCTCATCCTTGCTTCCTTGGGAATTTACGGCGTAATTTCCTACACCGTCGCCCGCCAGACCCAGGAAATTGGCATTCGCATGGCCCTCGGAGCCACTGCCTCTCGCGTGCAGCTTGGTGTCATCGGCAAAACTCTCCGTCTCGCCTTCGCCGGCATCGCGCTGGGAACGCTCGCGTCCTTCATCGCTGCGAAAGCCATCGCCTCACTGCTCTTCGCCACCGCTCCTTCCGATCCTTCAACTTTTGCCGCCACCATTCTCACGCTGAGCCTGATCGCCGTACTCGCGGGATACATCCCCGCCCGCCGCGCCTCCCACGTCGACCCCATGGCGGCCCTCCGCGTCAGCTAGACAATCTTCACCGCCCCGGCAGCCAAAGTTCCCCACGCTCGTTGCAGGTCGAAGACTTTGGCAAGGGCACGCTCAAGCCGGCAAACACAAAATATGACTTGACCCTATACAAAGGTACAGGGTTCACACTCTCTCGAATAGGAGGGATCGCCAGATGAATTCCAACGACACCGGCGTCACCCGCTCACGCTCCGTTTGGGTCGCCATCATTTCCGTAATCGTGCTACTCGCTGCCTTCATGGCCTGGAGCTCTTTCCGCTCCGCTCAATCCATGTCCACCGCCGCTGCTTCCGACGAAGACGCTTTCACCCGCGCGGCTCCCGGTGACGCCGTGAAACTGGTCGTAGAGATAGAAAAATCAACAGCGGAAGGCGTCATCCAGGGAAAGCTGCTGCAGAAACAAACTGAAAAAATCTACCTGCGAACCAGCACGTCCGTAACCGTACAATCCAGTTCGCAAACCAAGATGGTCATGGGTAAACAGGAAGATGTCCGCCCCGCCGCCGTCGTGCACGTCACCGGCACACTCAAAAAAGACCGCAGCGTGGATGCTACACAGATCGTGATTCTCACCGGCTACGTGGATATAAAGTGAATTCCTAAGCAGTGGCTTTCTTTTTTACCAACGCGACCGGCCGCATCGCCCTGCTGCTCTTCGGCGTGGATATTCTTCTTCCGTTCCTGCTCCGCAAAACGCCCTTGAGCCAGGCTCTCGGCCTCCAGCAAAACTCCGGCACTTCCTACTTGCGCAGAATGGGGCCGCACTACTGGTGTGGATATCTGCTGCTGGTATTTTCTGCCGCCCACGCCTGGTTCTCCATGCAAGCCGCAACCATGAGCCGCCTGAACATGACCGGTCTGTGGCTCGCCACCGTCGCGACAGGTCTTTTACTCCTCCAGGTGGCCCTAGGTCTGCTACTGCAAGACCGCACTTTGCCCACGAGAAACCTGATTCGCCGCTGGCATTACTGGATAATGCTCACGCTGGTGGCCGCCATCGCCGCGCACGTGTGGCTGAACGGATAACCAATTCAAGTCGTCCGCCCTTTATAATCACCCATGCTCATCAGCGAACTCGCCAAACAAGCCGGTCTAAACATCCAAAGCATCCGCTTCTACGAGCGCCAGGGACTTCTTCGCAAACCGCCCAGAACCTCCTCCGGCTATCGCGCTTACAATCAATTCGACCTCGAACGCATCACCTTCATCAAGTGGTGCCAGCCGCTCGGCTTCACCCTGAAAGAAGTAAAAGAACTCATCCAGCTCCACGCCGCGGTAGCAAATTTATCTTCTGCCCACGCCGCTCCAAAACCGAAAGAGTTGCAACGCATCATCTGTATGGCCCACCAAAAATCAGCCGACCTGCAGAACAAAATCAAACTCCTCAAGTCCGCCGATCACCAACTCACCGTCGCCATCAAAAAATTGCAGACCCAAGCCTGCCCCGCCTCCAACCCCTCGCGCCGTGCGTAGATCCATGGACAATGCGCGCTGGCAAGTTTCTTATCGAAGTAGCAATTTGTTGTGAAGTATTTCAGCGAGGCAGGTATCATCTCAGCCGCCGTGCGCAAACAAATAACCGCGTTAAAATTCTGGTTGGCCTTGGCCGCCACAATGCTCTTTCAGCTTCCAGACTCCGCTTTTGCCCAAAGCGTCCACTTTAAGCTTGTTCCACGTCCCGCCGTGGAAGCCCGGCTGAAAAAATATGAGGGTGACAATCCCAAGCGCGAAGCCACCCTTAAGGCCATCTTCACCGATGCCGGGTGCGACGCCCAAAATCTTTCCGAACAGCAGGTGAAGGGCTCCAGGCTTCCCAATGTGGTGTGTATCCTGCCCGGCACCTCCGGCAAAATCATTATTGTCGGCGCCCATTTTGATCGCACGTCCGCGGGCGATGGCGTAGTCGACAATTGGAGTGGCGTATCGCTCCTGCCATCTTTGTACGAAGCGGTAAAAGCCCAGCCGCGCAAACACACCTACATATTCATTGGTTTCACGGACGAAGAGCGCGGCTTGGTCGGATCACATTTTTACGCCCATCAGATGACCAAAGAGCAGATCGCCGCAACCGACGCGATGGTGAATATGGACACACTAGGTTTGGCACCCACGGAAGTCTGGGCCAGCCACTCGGACAAGAATCTGGTCAGTAGGCTGGTCTATGTGGGTAGGCTGTTGAATTTCCCCATCACTGGCACGAATGTTGAGCGGGTTGGCAGCACCGACTCAGAGGAATTTTCCCAGCGCAAAATTCCGAGCATTACTATTCATTCGCTGACTCAAAAAGCATTCGATGATCACATTCTGCATAGCGCCAAGGACCAGTTCTCAGCCATGCGACTGGACGACTACTACCAGACCTACCACCTCATGGCCGCCTATATCGCGTACCTGGACCAGCTTTAGACTATTTATTTGAAATTTGCAGGGAGCGGGACGACCGGCCTTCTACCCTCGACAGCTTTAGCTACATGGGGCAAATCTTACGTCGCGCTTCTAGTTAGTCGCGGTACCGCTCGCACAATCGCATGCCGTGATGCCGCCCCGGCGTCTGGCGTTCTCGACACTCTCGCCAACTCCTGCTGCACCACGTGCGCAAACTCGCCCATCTGCCGTTCCATCTCAATCATTTTTTCCCGCATGTTCAAAATAATTTCGATGCCCGCCAGGTTCACGCCCATATCGCGCGCCAGGGTCAAAATCACATCCAGCCGTTCGAGGTCCGCATCCGTATACAGCCTTGTATTTCCCTGCGAACGCGAGGGCTTCAATAATCCGACGCGCTCGTACAGCCGCAAAGTTTGCGGGTGCAGTTTATAAATCTCCGCCACCGCGCTGATCATGTAGCCGGCTTTAGCCCGCTTTTTGACCTTGGGGGGCATGGCCTACACACCCGCCTTGGTGAACATGTCTTGTCGCGGATCCTCCGGCGCCAGCGTTTCCAGTTCCTTCATCAGATTGCGCACGCGCTCATCGGTCGGCTGCGGCACCACCACTTGAATCTCCGCGTACTCATCTCCGCGCGCGCCATTCCTCGCCCCCGGCACGCCTTTTTCCTTCAGCCGTAGCGTCTTCCCGCTGTTCGTTCCCGGAGGAATGCGCACCAGCGACCGCCCATCAATCGTCGGCACCTCAATTTTCGCGCCCAGCGTCGCTTCCACTACCGTCACCGGAACTTTCACATACAGATCGTTGCCCCGGCGCTCGAAAAATTCATGCGGCGCAACCACCACCCGCAAATACAAATCTCCCGCGGGAGCGCCCATCGTCCCCGCATTGCCCTTGCCCGCCACGCGCAATCGCGCGCCGCTTGCCACGCCCGCCGGAATCCGCACATCCACCGTCTCGGTTCGCCGCACGCGCCCTTCGCCGTTGCACGTCCTGCACATGGTGCGCAATTTCCCCGTGCCGCCGCAGCGCGTGCACGGCACGTTGAATCTCATTTTTCCCGCAGCTTGCTGGATCGTTCCCGTTCCGCCGCACGCCGTGCACGTCTGCGGCGAACCCACCGCGCCCGTGCCATGACACGTCTCGCACGTATCCATGCGCGTAATCGAAAGTTTCTTTACCGCGCCGCGCACCGAATCCCAGAAATCAATTTCCACCTGGTATTCCAGGTCCCCGCCCGGTTCGTGCTCCGGCTCTATTCCGCCGCCGCGCCCGCCCTGCCCGCTTTTGAAAAATTGGCTGAACAAATCACGGAAGCTTCCGCCGCTGCCCGCGGGACCGGCGCCCGACCCACCGCCACCGCCAAAATCAAATCCGCCAAAATCAAAATTCACCCGCGCATCGTCACCTTCGTCGCTATACGAAGACGGTCCGCCCTGCGGCATGTTGTCGCTGTAAAATCCATGCTGGTCATACACCTGCCGCTTCTTGGCGTCCGAAAGCACGTCGTACGCTTCCTGCAATTGCTTGAATTTTTCTTCGGAAGATTTGTCGCCAGGATTTAAATCCGGATGGTACTTCCGCGCCAGCTTGCGAAACGCGGTTCGAATGTCCTTGCTGTTAGCCTTCTTCGCCACACCCAGCAATTCGTAATAATCCGTCTTTGTCGTGGTCGCCATAAGCTGATCGCTATCTACAAATCATTGAAACGCGGCGGGTGCCCCACCCTCGATTTGTACGGTGGGTTCTTGCTTTGAAAATTTCGTGACCAACAGTCCTGAAACGCCCCGTGTCCGCCCGAAATCCACGAACGAAACTCAGGCCCACCCTGTCGTGAGACAGGGCAGGCCCATTTCATTACCGGCTGTTAGTTAGGACGCTTCTTCTCGTCCACGTCCACATACTCGGCGTCAATCACGTCGCCAGGCTTCCCGCCTTGCGCGCCGCCCGCCGGACCCGCGCCAGTCGCTCCTCCCGGAGCACCCGCGCCGGCGCCCGCACCAGCCGCGCCCGCCTGCTCACCGCCGCCAGTCGCCTGCGCACTCTTATAGAGTTCCTCAGCGATCTTGTGCAGCGAGCGTTCCAGTGTTTCCGTCGCGGAGCGCAGTCTCGCCACGCCCCCTTCGTTGATCGCTTTCTTCGCGTCTTCGATGGCTTCTTCCGCGGACTTCACATCCGCCTCGCCCATCTTCTCGCGGTTCTCGCGAATCATCTTTTCCGACTGGTACAGAATGCCGTCCAGGCGATTGCGTGCCTCGACCTCTTCCATACGCCGGCGATCGTCTTCGGAGTGCGACTCCGCTTCCACTCGCATCTTCTCGGCTTCTTCCTTGGTCAAGCCGCTCGAAGCAGTAATCGTAATCTTCTGCTCCTTGCTCGTGGCTTTGTCCTTGGCGCTCACGTTCAAAATGCCGTTCGCATCAATATCAAACGTCACTTCGATTTGCGGCGTCCCGCGCGGAGCTGGCGGAATTCCGTCCAGCTTGAATTTTCCCAGCGAACGGTTGTCCACCGCGAATTTGCGTTCGCCCTGCATCACGTGAATTTCCACGCCAGGCTGGTTGTCGGCTGCCGTCGAATATGTCTCCACTTTGCGCGTCGGAATCGTGGTGTTCCGCGGAATCTGCACGGTCATTACTCCGCCCAGCGTCTCCACGCCCAGCGACAACGGCGTCACGTCCAGCAGCAGGATGTCCTTCACGTCCCCCGCCAGCACCGCGCCTTGAATCGCCGCGCCTACCGCCACCACTTCGTCCGGGTTCACGCCCTTGTGTGGTTCTTTCCCGCCGAAGAACGTGCGCACCAGTTGCTGCACCTTCGGAATTCGCGTGGAGCCGCCCACCAGCACCACTTCTTGTATGTCGTTCGGCGACATCTTCGCGTCTTCCAGCGCCATCTTCACCGGCTTCATGGAGCGTTCCAGCAAGTCGTTCATCAATTGCTCGAGCCGCGTCCGCGTCAGTTTCAGTTGCATGTGAATCGGCCCGCTTGCGCCCGCGGTGATGAACGGCAGATTGATCTCCGTCTCCATCATCTGCGACAGCTCGATCTTGGCCTTTTCCGCGGCATCCTTCAGCCGTTGCAGCGCCATGCGGTCCTTGCTCAGGTCAATGTTGTTTTCTTTTTTGAACTCGTCAATCAACCAGTCCACGATTTTCT
>JBBRPU010000134.1:0-8227 GCA_038227545.1 Candidatus Acidiferrales bacterium | reverse complement strand
TCTTCCACTAGAAATTTTCCGTAACGGTTGCCGCTCCCACCCCCGAGCTTCGGCATTCGCGAAGGAGTGTATTCACGGATGCGGTGTTTCCCAAGATTATAAATCCCCACAATAATCAGCGGCTCCACCGTGCCGACGCCAATCATGTGATCCGCGGTCTGGCCGACGCGCCAATCCATGCCGGGGACAAAAGTAGTCGCGCCATCGAAAAGATTCTGCCCGTCCTGCAGGTATAGCACCGGAAAACGCCGCTCTGGCTGCTCTTCGTAACCAGGCGGCAGGTAAACGATCAGGTCGCGCTCATTTTTCAGAATGGATGACGGGAATTTTTCGTGTTTGCGAAATGTCATGGGGCGATGGACACGAGCAGATCCTTCGCTTCCACGTTCTGCCCCGGTGACACCAGCAGCTTGGTGATCCGCCCGGAAATCGGCGCGTAAATATTCGATTGCATCTTCATGGCTTCCAGCGTCAGGAGTTTCGCTCCGCGCTCTACAGCGTGGTTGGCCTGCACCGCGATTCCGCTGATCACCCCGGCGGTTGGAGCCGCCACGTGTCCCGGATCAGCCGGGTCCGCCTTCGGATGCGCGCGTTCCACCACTCGTAAAGCCCTGTCGCGCACGTTCACCTCGCGCGGCTGCCCGTTCAGCTCAAAAAATAAAGTGCGCGTTCCGTCGGGATGCGGCTCGCTGGCCGTCAGAAATTTGATAATCAGCGATTTCCCGGATTCAATCTCCACGGTAATTTCTTCGCCTGAGAGCAGCCCGTAAAAAAACGCATTCGTCGGCAGAACGCTGACATCCCCATAGCTCTGCCGGAATTTATCGTATTTCGTGAATACTTCCGGATACAGCAGGTAGCTCAGCAAATCATCGCGCCGGACGGTGTGATTTATCTTCTTCTCCAGCGCTTTTTGCTCCTTCTCAAAATCCACAGCTTCCAGGTTCGCTCCCGGCAGTCCCTTCAACGGAGCCTGCCCACGCAGAATAATCTTCTGCAATTTCTTCGGCCACCCACCGGGCGGAACGCCCAGCACTCCGGAAAACATTTCCACCACCGAATTTGGCAGCGAAACGTCGTGCTGCTCATCAAGCTCCAGAATATCCGCCGGGCGCAGTTCGTTGGCCATCAGGAATAACGCCATATCCCCCACCACCTTGCTCGACGGCGTCACTTTTACGATGTCTCCAAAAAGCTGGTTCACCTCCGCATACATTTTCTCCGCTTCACGCCAGCGATGCCCCAGGCCCATCGCCGTGGCCTGCTCCCGAAGATTGGTGTACTGCCCGCCGGGTATTTCGTGCTGGTACAGCCTCGCTGATCCCGATTTCGGAGCCGAATCAAACGGCAAGTAGTAGCTCCGCACCGTTTCCCAATAATCCGAACACTCATTCAGCGTCTCGATATCCAGTTGCGTATCGCGCGGCGTGTGCCGCAGCGCTTCCACGATCGCATTCAGATTTGGCTGGCTGGTGCCGCCGCTCATGGCCGCCACCGCGGCGTCCGCCACGTCCACTCCGGCATCCGCCGCTTTCAAAATACTCGCGGCATTCAATCCGCTGGTGTCATGCGTATGAAAATGAACCGGAATACCAATCTCTTGACGCAACGTCTTCACCAGCTTATAGGCCGCGTACGGCTTGCAAAGCCCCGCCATATCCTTGATGGCCAGAAAATGCGCGCCCAGCTTCTCCAGCTGTTTTGCCATCGTTACGTAATATTTCAGAGAATATTTCGGTCGCGCGTCATCCAGAATATCGCCGGTGTAGCAAATCGCCGGCTCGCAGACCGCGCCCATCTCCAGCACCGCGTCAATGGACACCCGCATGTTGTCTATGGAATTCAGTGAGTCGAAAATCCGAAAAATATCTATGCCCTGTCTGTAGGCTTCGCGCACAAATTCCACAATCACATTGTCAGGATAAGACGCATACCCAACTGCATTCGCGCCGCGCAAAAGCATCTGAAAACAAATATTCGGCACTCGCGCGCGCAAATCCCTCAGCCGCTGCCAGGGATCCTCATGCAGAAAACGCAGCGAAGTATCGAAAGTCGCGCCGCCCCACATTTCCAGGCTGAATAAATTTGGCAGTCGCCGCGCTATGGCTCCCGCGGTCGCCAGCAAATCGTGCGTACGCACCCGCGTCGCCATCAGCGACTGGTGCGCATCGCGCAGAGTCGTATCCGTAATCAAAAGCCGTTTTTCTTTTTTCGCCCACGCCGCGAACTTCTCTGGCCCCAGTTTTTGCAGCAACTGCCGCGTCCCCACAGGAATATCGATCAGCGGCGTGACCGGAACGACCGCCACCTCACGCAGCTCCGGCGCTTTCTTCCCTTTCACCTCCGGATTGCCATTCAGAATTACGTCGCCCACGTAAGACAACAATTTCGTCGCACGATCCCCGCGCGTGCGAAACCGAAACAGCTCCGGCGAATCATCCAAAAAGGAGGTAGTCACATCACCGGTACGAAATTTGGGGTGATTGACAACATTTTCCACGAACGGAATGTTCGTCTTCACGCCGCGTATGCGAAACTCCCGCAACGCGCGATCCATGCGCTGGCAAGCCTCCGGCAAATTGGAGCCCCACGCCGTCACCTTCACCAGCAAGGAATCGTAATACGCCGCCAAAATCGCGCCCGCGTATGCTGTGCCGCCATCCAGACGAATTCCAAATCCCGCCGGCGAGCGATACGTCGAAATCTTCCCGTAGTCCGGCGCAAAATTATTCGCCGGATCCTCGGTAGTCACGCGGCACTGCAGCGCCGATCCGTAAAGCGGCACCTTATCCTGCGTAGGCAGCGACAGCGGCGCCTCGTGCAAGTGATGCCCCTGCGCCACCAGAATCTGCGAACGCACCAGGTCAATGCCGGTAACCATTTCCGTTACCGTGTGCTCCACCTGGATCCGCGGATTCACTTCAATAAAGTAAAATTTCGCCGCATCTACGTCGTACAAAAACTCCACAGTGCCGGCGTTCCGGTAACCGGCCTTTCGGGCCAATTGCACCGCCGCATCGCACAACGCTCCGCGAACGCTCTCGGGAAGATTCGCCGCCGGCGCCACCTCCACAACTTTCTGGTGCCGCCGCTGCACGGAACAATCACGCTCATATAGATGCAGCAGCTCGCCATGCTCGTCGCCGAGTATTTGCACTTCCAGGTGCCGCGCGCGCGCCAGATATTTCTCGAGGAACACCGAACCATCGCCGAACGCTGATCTTGCCTCTCCCTGCGCCTCTTCCAGAAGCCGATCCAGCTCCGTTGCGTCGTGCACCACGCGCATCCCGCGTCCGCCCCCGCCCATCGCGGCCTTCACCATCACCGGGTAGCCAATTTCCGCGGCAGCTTTGTGCGCCGCAGCCGCAGTTTTTACTGGCTCAGGAGTTCCTGGCAGCACCGGCACGCCCGCCGACGCCGCCAATCGCCGCGCCGCCGTTTTGTCTCCCAGCAATTCCAGCAGCTCCGGAGTCGGGCCCACAAATTTAATCCCGGCTTTTTCGCAAGCGCGCGCCAGCGCCGGATTCTCCGACAAAAATCCGTACCCCGGATGAATGGCGTCCACTTCCTTTTCCCGCGCCAACGCCACGATCCCCGCAATATCCAGATACGCCGCTACCGGCCCTTTGCCCGCTCCAATTTGATAAGCCTCATCCGCTTTGAATCTATGCAGCGCCAGACGGTCTTCCTGCGAATAAATCGCCACCGTGCGCAAGCCGAGCTCATTGGCCGCGCGAAATATGCGAATGGCAATCTCACTGCGATTGGCCGCCAACAGTTTGCGAATGGGCCGGGAATTTTTCATGCGGAGTGCAGCGGAAGCATGAGCGAAATTCTACATGGTTTCGTGCGCACAACGCGACACGAGCCCACCGATTTTTCGATTTGTCAGATAGAAAGTACTACTTGCGGAAAACAAGCATCTCGAAAATCAGAACGACCAGCAAGATTGGTCAGTGGTGGTAATTAACGGCTGGAACCGGCCGCTGCCACCGTGGAAGCTTCCGCGGGAGGCGCCACCTTCAATTGGTCAAGTTCCGTCTGCACCTTAGCCCACGCCTTCGGATCGCGCTTCGTCGCGTACGGCGCGTTGAGATCCCCGAAAAACGCCAGTATATTCGCGCGCAGTTCGGGAGGAGCCCCCGCAAACTTCTCATCCGACAATTTGTCCAGCAGCTTTGCGTAGGTATCGTCATTCATCCGGTATTTTCCCGGCGCGGTCAGGTCGCCAGTGTCGAAATTATCATTCACTATCTCCAGGTGCTGACTTCCGCTCCCCACCTGCGCCAATAGTTTCCGATAACGTTCCAGAGTTGCAACGAAGCTCGCCTCGAACATTTTTTCCGTCTGCGGCGTCGGCGCCCGGAACTGCAAGACTCGCAACGGTCCGATTTTGGGAAGCAGCCTGGTTATGAACGCCAAAAACTTTTCCCCGCCGGTGGGTTGGTCGTATTTCTTTCCCCATTCCTTTTCGTAGCTGGCGCGTGAAAGGTTGTAGAGAAATTTCTTCTTCGTCATCCCCGGCTGATCTTTTTGGATATCTTTCTGTTTCAAACTCCACGCGATGCGCGTGGCCTTCGGTAGCTGCTCGCTGACCGCATGCCGGTAGGAGTTGAGCGCTTGCTCCTCGTTGGGAATCGCGGTTTTCAGTTCGATGCCGTACGTCTCGCGAAAGGCCTGCTCCAGAAGCGGCACCGCCACCTGAAACCCAATGAAGTCGTGATAGCTGTCCGGAGCGTAGCGCCCTTGCGCCACTTCGATCACATCGAATCCGAACTCGGTCTTGGCGTGCGCCAGCGGATCCTGTTCGTACGTCACCACGTTTCCGTATTTCTTTTTCAGCTTGGGATACAACAGCGGCACTGCCGGATTCGTCCCGATACGGTGGCCATCATTGTCCGCGGCGTAATGTGCCAGCGAACCCAGCGCGAACGCGTAATCGTTCAAGTCTTTCGAATCCTGGATAAGCGCCAAAATAAAGTCCGCGCTGCGAATATAATGCGTCAGATCGCTGTAGAAGTGCGTCCCGTGCGGGTAGTACCCCATATCCTGAATGATGGCCCCGCCGTAGGCGTACCCGTGCGCCTTGCGAAGTTCGTCCACGGTGGACGCCGGAAACCGCTTCAGCAGCAGCGGCTTGAGATTAGTATCCCAGGCGGTGTCAATGATGGCCTCGTGCGCGAGCACCGCATAGGCGCTGCATTGAACCGGCGACAGCAACGTAAGACTAGCGGCGAGGACGGTCACAAACGTCGTCCTAAGTAGGTTTATCATGCGAATACGCATCAACTCACCCTCACGAGACTTCAGGCTTCAGACCTAATAAAGTCTAGCCCACCTGGGCGGGTAGATAGGCGGGGAGCACGACCAGGGTTCCAGGACGTAATACACAGCTTGAGAGGGAAAAGTTGCGATTCGAAATGCTTTTTGCGGGCAGTCTCCGGTAGCGTACCTATGTCCCGGCGCTGCGGAGCCTAATACTTCCTCAGGACCCCAATCACCCGGCCCTGAATTTTCACATCGTTAGCGGGCACAATAATCGGCCCCATTTCAGAATTCGCCGGTTGCAACCGGACCTTGCCGGGCCCTTCGCGATAGAAACGCTTGAGTGTTGCTTCATCTTCGCCGATCAGCGCTACCACAATGTCTCCCGCGTTGGCCACCTGCGTTTGTTCGCACACCACATAATCGCCATCCATGATGTGATCCTCAATCATGGAAGTACCTTTCACCTGCAGCACAAACGAATTTCCGCCGCGTGCAAAATCGCCCAGTGACAAAGTTTCGCGCTCTTCCACTGCTTCCAGGGGACGGCCCGCCGCGATGCGCCCCACCAGCGGCAGCTCCTGAATCTTGCGCTCCATCACTTGGTCCTTCACAGATTTTGGCAACTGCACAATCTCAATCGAACGGCTCTGGTTATAGCCGCGCCGTATAAACCCTTTTCTTTCGAGCGTGGTGATGTGTTTGTGTACCGTGGCCAGCGACGTCAATTTCATACCCTTGCCGATTTCTTCAAAGCTCGGCGCATATCCATGCTTCGTTTCAAATGAAACCAGGTAGTCGAGGACTTCCTTTTGCCGCTTGGTCAGGGCCATCAAGCCTCCGATCAGAATGCCTGCGCCGCACTGCACACCATGCGGACGCTAAGTGCATTCACGTTAGGCGAAAAGAAAGCGAACGTCAAGCGAAATGCAAACTGAGTGTGCCCATGAATGTCCATGAACCGACTGTCCATCACCTTTCCCCTGGATGCATTCGCTGACCCAGAACGAATGCGCACGGGCAAACAGAGTCGTAGGTTCAGAGAACTTTGCCACCGCAACTGACCGGGCACGGGCGAACTTAGCGCTTCACTACAGCGGCACTTTAAATGAAGCGGCAAACCAATACAGTGAAATAGGAATGTAGCGAGCCAACACTCACCACAAGCGCGTCTCTACCAGGGGATTTCCCCGGCGGTTTCGAGAAACTTAGCGGTGACCGGTGGATCAAGTAGCCCTGCCCGGACGATCTCGGCGGCACCCTCTTCTATCGTCTGGGGACCGCTGTGACCGTTCAGGTCGGTGGCCGTGTAACCGGGGTTGACCGAGTTTACCGCTATGCTTCCATCGCGGAACTCGTATGCAAGTTGTACGGTGAACATATTGAGCGCGGCCTTTGAGGCGCAGTAAGCAAGCGCCTCCACCTTCACAAACTTCCAGCCGGGGTCAGTATGCTGACTTACGGAGCCCAGTTCGCTGGAGACATTGATGATCTGGGCTTTTCCAGCAGTTTGCAGTAGCGGCAGCATGGCCTGCGTGACCACAACGGTACCTAGATAGTTAGTGTGCATGACAGTTTCCACGGCTTCGATATTGACCTTGCTCGGTGAACCGTCACCCTTACTCGATACGGCAGCATTGTTAATGAGGAGGTCGAGTTTCCCGAACTGGTTGCGAATGGTGTCGGCTGCGGTTGCGGCGGTCTCATGCGCGTCGAGGTCAACGTGAATGAAATGCACATCGAGACCTTCCGCCTGGAGCTTTGCGGCAGCCTTCCTGCCTAACTCCTCGTTGCGCGCGGCGGCGAGCACCGTCCAGCCCGCCTTGGCAATCTGGCGCGCAACCTCGAAGCCAATGCCCTTGTTTGCTCCAGTAATCAGGGCCACTTTCTTTGCTTTTACCATGTTTGCTCCTGGTGACCCGGCCCAACTGCTACTTCATGATTAATATGAATGAGATGCCGCGGCTGCGATATCCGGCTCATTTCGTTCACCCAGCTGGGCTAATATGCGTTGCACAGCGGCTAACGCGCCTCTACAGCGGGTGTGGTATTCTTTTTGTGTCACCCTTTTGCGTTGCTAATGTCTCGGCGTGTAAAGAAACACGCACGCGAAAACGCGCGCTTGAGATCATGGGTACTTGGGGAATATGTCCACTGTAATCAGTCCGACACTGCCAAAACCTAAGCGCGAAGTCATTGACCGCGCCGTGATCCGTTTCGCCGGTGACTCCGGCGACGGCATGCAGATTACCGGCAGCCAGTTCACCAACACTGTCGCACTCTACGGTAACGATATCCGCACTTTTCCCGACTATCCCGCTGAAATTCGCGCCCCTGCAGGCACGCTCCCGGGAGTAAGCGGTTTCCAGTTGCACTTCTCGTCTGACGAATTGTCCACTCCCGGCGATGCCGTGGACGTTTTGATCGCCATGAATCCCGCGGCCCTCAAAGTAAACGTCGCCGACCTCAAAGCCAACGGCATCCTCATAGTAAACAGCGACAGCTTCACGGAAAGCGACCTCCGCAAAGCGCAAATGACCGTGAATCCGTTGGAGGATCATTCCCTCGACAAGTTCCGTCTCTTCTCCGTCGAACTGGAGCGCCTCACCCGCCGCGCCCTCGAACACCTTGGACTCGACGCCAAGTCCATGGATCGCTGCAAAAATTTCTTCGCGCTGGGCATGTGCTACTGGCTTTACAACCGCTCGATGGAATCCACGGTTCGCTGGATCGAAGATAAGTTCAAAAACAAACCTCTGCTCACGGAAGCCAACAAGCTGGCCATGAAGGCTGGCTATTCCTACTGCGAAGCCACCGAAGCTTTCCAGATCAGCTACGAAATTCCGCCCGCGCAATTGTCGCCGGGTCTGTACAGAAATCTCAGCGGGAATCAGGCGCTGGCCCTCGGCCTCGTCACCGCTGCGCAAAAATCCGGGCTCAGATTGTTTCAGGGCAGCTATCC
>JBBRPU010000133.1:0-8243 GCA_038227545.1 Candidatus Acidiferrales bacterium | reverse complement strand
GCGTTCAGAGCGCTGAATTCCTCTTCGCCATAGGCGAATACATATGTGGTCTTGAGGTGGGCGGCTTCCGCGTAGTCATCCGCGCCCGATTCACCCAGTTTCTCGCGGCAGTATCCGCGGAAATAAGCCACCATCGGGTGATCCTGTGGCAAAACCGCTCCAGGTTCGCTTTGATCGGTGTTGACCGCCGGGTACTTTCGCGAAAGAACATTAACGGCTTGGCGATAAAGGCCCAGCCGCGAGTATTCGAAAGCGACATTCAGCACACGATAAGGATCGGCGGCTAAATGTTCCAGGTGCGGTTTGGCGATTTCTTCGCTTAGAAAATCGCTGAGCGGTAATCGCCGCAGCCATTCGCTCGCAGGCGTGATGGCGTCGCCAGTTTTTCCCTCAGCGCGCAAGACCGCGCTGAGTTCCTCCGCGGCGCGGAAATCTTGCGGGGCCGCAGCGAGGCTAATCGCAAGATTTTTTTCCGCGGCGGGCCAGGCGTGCTGTCGCGCATGCAACTCGCCAAGCCGCAGCGCTGCTGCCGCGCGGTAAGCGGGGGCGCGCATGGCTTCCTCATAAGCGTTGACCGCGTCGCGCTCGCTGCCCAACCCTTCGTAGCTGATTCCCAGATAGTAAGAAATCTCACCGTCACTCGTCCGTCGGGCATGAGCGATCTCCAGATCCTCGGCAGCACGCTGAGATCGCCCTAAACTCGCGAACAATCGGCCGGAGGCCTTGCGTAGCTCAAAACTGTTCGGAAATTTCTGCAATGCCTGGTCGTAGAAACTTGCCGCAATGAGAAGTTCCCCATTCATCTCGGCGTTGGTCCCGAGTTGCAGCCAATCATCGGAGGATCGTTCCCCCTCTTGGGGTATGGCGTAAGAAACCTGAGGGCCGAGCTTAATTTCTGATGCGGGCTGCCAGTCGTACTCACCTTCTAATTGCGAGAGGAGAATCGCGCCCTGATCGTCGCTTAGCTCAAATTTGTTTTTGCGTCCGGTGTCTGAAGCGCCGACCTGCTTTTTCCACGTTAATTCCGGCGAGAGATCTTGCCGCGCATCGAGCACCACGTCGGATCCGCGCAGTATCCGGAGGCGCGCGCCACGAATCTTGTGATTCACATTAAGCGCCACTTGTAACTCGCCGGCTTTTCGCTCCATATGAACTACGCCCGCGAGATTAGCTCGCGAAATTCCTCCCGTGTCGCGGACGGGCAGCCAGTATTCGGTGAACGCGATGGTCTGTCGTGGCTCCAGGAACGCATAGGTCTCTTGATTGCGGAACAAGCCCGCCTGAATCTCCACGTAGGCGCTGTTGTTATCGGAAAGCGCGTTTCGCCAATCCAGGCCATCCGCATCAACGCCCCACGACCAGATTTTTTTTGCGGGAAGTTCGGCGTAATCCGCGAAATGCGCCGTTCCGGCATTGGTTTTGGGATGCCAGACGCCCATGAAGTTTTCGCGGCTGCCGTGCACAAATAACGAGACTGGCCCATCTGTCTGATTGCGGATAATGCTCAGGTCTTTGCCCTGCGAGTCCATGGGCCAGGTCTGCACTTCGGCAAAACCGTGGGCGGCCGCGAAGCGCATGGGATATTCGATTCGCGAATCATCCCAGGCCTGCACCGCGGCATTGTTCCACCAATAAAAGCGGTGCCGCACATCACTTCTGTTGTTCAGCGTGACATGTTGCTCCAACACTGTGGAGCCAGGCCGCAGCGTGAGTTCAACGATCCATTGCATGCCATAAACTCGATCGGTATTTCCCACGGTCACTGACGCGCTGCCGTCGGGTTTTGAAGAGTACGCAAAATCCACGGGCGACATGGAAACCCAGTTGTGCGAAACGGGAAAGTTAAATTCCACACCGAAGGCCGCCCAGGCGCCGCGATATCCGATTTTTGCTTTCTTCAGAGAAGGATTCGCGTAGAACATGGGCTGCCCGCTAATTTTGTCCACACAAGTGTAAAGATGCCCGCCGATGTCGGGGAGCACCGAACATTTCAGATATTCATTTTCCAAATAAATTGCTCGCAAATCATGAGGCACTCGATGACTGGTGATTTCGGTTCGCAGCGTGTAGGGATAACTGAAGCGATTGGTGGAGTACTCATCGAAAGGGGGATTTGGATCGGGCAAGCCCTCTTCGTAAACGGGGAGCTGCAGCGTTCCTTCCCACACGCGCACCTGGCCGTGCGCGAATCCGCCGGAAGCCAGGAGAAAAAAGAATGTCGCCACGCAGCGCCGCACTCGAAGGCTCATCGCTAAAACTCGTGCCTGCATGTTGTGAGAGGGTCCGTCATTTTTTCAGTTGCTTCACGACGCCTGTGTAGTGGAAATCGTTCCGCCACCCGCCAGATGACTGCCTTCAAGCGCGGCATCCCTTATCTGCAGATTATCTACCGGGCCGCATCTCGGGCGTGGTTATGTCTACGGCGCGATCTTTTCCGTCCACGGAGCCGTGCCACACACCACCTCCGAAGGTGGTGATGTAAATCTTTTTCTCGTCGGCGGGATCAGGGGTGACGCGATGTCCCCACTTGAAGTTAAATCCAGGTATGCGCGTCCAGCTGACTCCGCGGTTATCAGATCGCCACGCGGAAGATTCGAATCCCGCAGCGTAGAGAATTTTGGCGTTTCGCGGATCCATCGTCACGTCGTAAACGTGGCGGTCGCGGTCCAGCACTAATTTCCAGGTCTTCCCCGCATCCTCCGACAAGTACACGCCGCCGCCGTCGCCATGTACTCCAGCCGCGCGCGCCCAGGTGGCGAGATACATGCGCTCCGGATTGTCCGGATCAATGGCTAGCCCGTTCGGAGCGTTGCTTCCTTCGGGCATGGCTACCGGCGACCACGTTTCCGCTCCGTTCGCTGACTTGTAGATGCCGCCATCCTTTTCGGTACCGATGCTGCCGTCTTCCGAACGCCTGGAAACCAATACGTACAGGACACCTTTTTTGTCGCGGATAATCCGCCAAGCGAATGGCTCGGGTTGCTTTATGCCTTGATTCTTTAGTGTCCACGTATGCCCGTCGTCCACGCTTTTGTAAATGCCGCGACCGAAGGCCGCCACGTACAAAACGCGCGCGCCCGCGGGACTGCTGGGGTCCATCAAAATATGTGTCGCGGCAGTCTCTTCCATCCCGTCGTTGGATTTAACCCACGTCTTGCCGCCGTCATCGCTGCGGCAAACACCGCCGCGGTACTCGCTGATGCTTTGCGTTCTCCACATTTTGGGACGCGGCAGATCGTGCGTCCAGCTATTGACACTCCATACGCGCCCTGTCACTTTCGGATCGAATTCCATCCAGTAAGTCGTGTTCATCCAATCCTTCGGAACGCCCTGCGTAGAACTCATCCACGATTTTCCGCCGTCTTCGCTTCGGAACAGACCGATATCTGTGGTGGTGATGAACTGACGGTTGTGATCGAAGGGATCAAAGTGATAGCCGTAAGAGGTGGTTACATCCAGGCCCGTGGTAGTCCAGCCGCTTTCCCCCGACTTTTTCGAATACACTGCAACCCAGGTTGCGCCGCCATCCGTCGTGCGCATGCTCCGCCCTAAATCTGTGCCGTAACTGAGATTGGCATCCTGGTCGGCCACACCCAGGGCCAACGGATTTTCGCCCCAGTCGGAACCAAAACGCTGCGTGATCCACGCGTCATGAACGTTCGCGGCTGGCTTAGCCGCGAGGTTGCTGTCTTCCTTCCACACTAATTTCCAGTTGCGCCCTGCGTCAGTAGTTTTTGCCACCCCCATCCATTTCACTCCGCCCTCTTCCAGCTCCCGGTAAGACGCATAGGCCGTCGCCGGATTGTGCAGGCTCGTCGCGATGGCGCGCACTTTTTCGCCTTCGCCACCGCCCGTCAGGTTTACTTTTCGCCACGACGCGCCTTCGTCTTCAGACACAAACGCGGACTCGTCGCCGATCACATACATGACGGCTTGCCCTGCGGCCGTGAATCCCACGGAGGCGTCTGTAAACGTCTTCGCCGGCGGGCCGGAAAGTTTTTTGAACTCCGAACCTTTTTTTTGCATCAGGAAATGCGGGCCGGCCATTAGCAGCGTGCGCGATCCCTTGGGCGACTGAGGATTCACCCACATTTTCTCGGCCAGCTCCGGAAGATCCTGCTCTTTCGTCCAAGTCGCGCCTTGATCTCGCGATGCAAAAAACGCCGCTACGCTTTTCTTTTTATCTCCGGCTACCACGTAAAGGAGTTTCGAATCCGCGGGATCGATGGCCATGGCCGAGATGTTGCCTAACGGATTGGGCTCCGCGACGAGATCCTCGTCCGAGTGATCCGAGCTCATCTTGATTTCTTTTAGTGACGTGGGACGGGGATAAACCATGCTCCAGGTTTCGCCGCTATCCTGGCTGCGCCATAATCCATCCGCTTGGGCGTACATTACTTTGGCGTCCAACGGATCGAACACGAAAAATCTCACCACCCCGCGCAGACTGAACATTCGCCAAGAATCGCCGCCGTCGTGACTGATATACGATCCGGTCATGTCGCAAGCGATCAGCACGGTGCGGGGGTCGTGCGGACTGACGGTAGGGTGAAACATTGCGCCCCCGCCGCCAGGGCCGATGATGTGGAAGTTACCTGGACGAAGTTCACTGCTCGGCGTCGCAGCGAGCGCGAAAGTGAAAACAAGTTGAAGTAGAAATAGCATTGATAATTACTTTCCTTCACTTTCTTTACTGTGCCTTCGCTTTGTTTCTGTCAAAATCTGATTACTTTGTCAAATGCTATTGCCGTCTGATTTCAGGGAGCGCGCCATCCTCTATATGTGCACTCCCGCGCATTTTGTTAGCTGTCAAAATTGACTCCTGGGAGCGTCCACTAGTGGATATAAGCGCCACCAGGAAGCAGATACTGAATGGGCCAATTCTCTCGCTTCTCGCGGACCGCGGCGGCCCAACTAAAATCTCTACCATTCGATTGTGGCAGCAACTTAATGCCAGGGAGCGTTTCCGAAATCGTTTTTGCGAGAAAATAACCGATCTCCGGAGAGGTTACGGCAGTAACACGGGCATCCAGCTTTTCCTGGACGAATCGTTTGGCGATTTCCGCGTCTTCGATCATTTGCAGAAAGTGCGGCCTCCCGGTCAGCAAAGAATTATAGACGTAGCCCGCCAAAACGCCCGAAAGCGGAGAAGTGTAAGCCTGGTCGAAACTCATTTGCGCCATGGCCGGGTCGTCGGGTGAAACGGCTTTGTACGGCATCTTGGTCTCGCCCAGGCCGCGAAAATCAAACGATACAATATCCAAGTTCGCTTGCAGATATCTCTCGAGCTCCGGCCAATTTTCCGGTTTTGCCTTGCCATCTTCCTGAAACCACAAGAGCACGTCGCGCTTGCCAGATGAGTTTTTATGAATATGTAGCAAAGGAATTTCCAGTGAACCACTGTGATGCAGCACATAGCGATCAATGAGCACATCGTTGAATTTGGAGCTCCCCACTAATTCCCAATTCAGAGCTTGTGCCGGTGACCCTCCACCTTTGTACTCGGTCAACTTCCAGCCTTTGATGTCGCTGTGTCCGTTGGCAAAATATTCTTTCGCCAGATTAGTGCGTCTTGATTTGCGTTCCTCGAAATAGTCGCGAATCACATCCATCAGCGACCGCGCGTCAGAAAACTCCACCATGACCTGGCCGCTGGCGGTGCACAGGAGTTTTTTGTCTTCCAACTGCGTAGTGGCCGGCAGCCCGTGGCTTAACGGCATCCCATTGAAACGATCGAGAAACTCGAGCGCCGCTTCCTGATTATCCGGCGAAAACTGGTGCCCGTTATAACTCTCCACAAACGCCATACGATCGCCGTGATGGAATCGCTCGTAAACTGCGCGCATTTCGCGAAAAGTTTTGTGCGTTCCTTCGATCGGAAAAAAATCTAGCACTGCCGCCGCGACCAGCACCGGGCGCGGATACATCAGCAGCAACAATCCCGGATGATCCACGCCTTCCGATATCATGCCGGACAAATCCTGCTCCGGATCGCTGTCGGGATCGGCAAAAATGCGATTGTAGATGCGCATCGGCAAAGCGGTGATGTAGCAGGAGGGCACTACAACTTTTATTCGCTTATCCAAAGCGGCAATCAGGGCCGCCTGGGTTCCTCCGCCGCTGGTGCCCACGATGTTGATCCGATCGCCATCCACTTCTGGGCGCGTGAGCAGGTAGTCAGCAGCTCTGATCCCGTCCCAGATTTCCCATCGCGCAAGATTGGCGCCCGCCAGGTATGCGAGATTGCCCATGACGGCGTGTTCGGCGCAGATCAGGTTGTAGCGAGTCTTTCCAGACTTGGCGTCCCAGAACTGGCTGCGCTCTCCTTGCCCCACGGGATCCCACGCCAACACCACATATCCGCGCCGGGCCAGGCGCTGGCACAAGTCCTGATAGTAAATTTTCCCGTTGGGCGCGTGACCCGCGGGCACCAGCACGGCTGGACTCTTTTTCGAACGATCGTTTGGCAAGTAAACCAGCGCGCTGACGTACACGCCGGGAAGGCTTTCGAAAATAAGTTTTTCAATGGTGAATCCGTCCATCTCCAATTTTCCGGTGATGCGAGGATGCAATTCCGTTTTTTCCGCGGGCAGTCCTCCGATCATTTCCAATACTTTCTTTCGCAGCTCCTCCTGCACGGCTAACAGTTCCTTTTCGGTTTGGATTCTCGCCCAGGCCGCACGGCGCTGATCGTCTTGCTTCCACGCTTGCTCGGTTTGGTATTGCAGGTATGGAGTGATGCGCGGTCCCGATGCTGCAGCCTTCTCGAAAACCTGAAATGCTTCCGCGGGCGGCGCTTCGTCCGCGGCTCTCGTTGTCACTGCCACCGTCGCGGCCATTGCCATCAGGAGAGCTGACCGAATGATTTCCCTGCGCAACGCGCCCGAGGCTATTTTTGTGCAAACGTTTTGAACTTTTCTCACCATCACTCCACAGTTATTTCCCCCAACGCATACCAACCGTCGGGCTGCCTTCCTTCGATAGCCAGCTGTACGAACGGTTTCCCCGTGCGCGGATCCAGCATGGCAAGCCGAACAGAATATTTCCCGGGCTTCAAATCCTCAGGCACGTACACAGGGCCGTCGAAAACGGCGTCCCCCGGCAACCATTTCCGCACATCCACGGGAATATTTGCGATAGCGCTTCCACTCGCACAGCGCAATTCCATCGTCAGGCGGCTATCTCGATAGATCGGCGCCACGCCTGCGTTGAGCCACCACATGTGCACCGGCATTACGCGGCCAGCTTTCACGATTTTCGGATACTCCAGCCGCCGCAAAATCAGCCGGTAGCCCATCTTTCTCTGAAAATCATCAAATTGCGCTTTCCACTCGGGAGGAAGCGGGCTGCTTTTTACGTTTACGGTGCTCACATGCCAGCGCAACGCCTGCGCCAGAATGTATTCCACATCGAATCCATCTCTTTTCCACTCCGCAGGAGTGCCGCATGTTTCCAGCGAAACCGGGCTACGCTGCCAGACCTCTTGAATTCCCGCGCGCACAACCTGCTGCGGATAAACGTCCAGCATTTCCGGTTGAAAATATGGGTTGTCTGAAAAGTGGCGCAAATCGCCGAGGCAGTCGAGCCGCCAACCCGCACCATGCTGCGTTCCATAGGTAAGGGCATGCTCTTCATCAAAATTCATCAGCAGTGGCGTCACATGAAATGCGTCAAACCAAATATCGGTCAATTCTTTCTGGTAAGAAAAGGCCGGCATGTATGGACTCCAGCCCTCACCCCAATACCCGATCGAGGAAATGTCCATGCTATCCAGAAATGGATTTCCGTCGTATCGCTTGCCCGCTTCGGCAACGATTTCGCCCCAATATTTCAGAAACAACGGATCGGCAAAATCCGGCTGCCAGATATTTCCGTCCTTGTCGGAAGGTTTGTTGGCGCGGCGCGCGCCGGAGTTGCGATACCAGTCCGGCAACGGGTGCCTGTCGGTGTAGGGCATTAGACGGATAGCGAGTGTCTGGCCGTGGTCGCGCGCCTCCGTCAGCGCCAGATCAATTATTTCCCAGTGGAATTCGCCCTGCTTCGGTTCGATTACATCCCAAACCCACCGGCAATACGAAACTGAAGTGGGCGGAAATTCCGGCTGCCGCTGTGGATCGGCGATTCTTTCTGTAGGGCCTTCTTCGGACCATGTCAGCGGCGGATTTAGCGGTTGCCCGTTGAACCTTTGAAACGTGGTTATCCCCATCCCAGGATTTACCAGCACGTCGCGAATCTCTGTAGGG
>JBBRPU010000132.1:0-8325 GCA_038227545.1 Candidatus Acidiferrales bacterium | reverse complement strand
GGTATCGCCCGGCGCGACACGATACTGCTTGCCCCCGGTCTTGATTACAGCGTACATAAGCCTCCGCCCTTCTAAAGACAAACACTGATTATACGAGTTGGGCGGGGATTACGTCAACGAACGAAAAATCGATACGTGGACTGGCTTGTTTTCCGGTTACGGCGTTTCCTAATTAGTCGAATTACCGGACAGGTGCCCGGAGCCCGGTTTTCACTTCGCCGGTTACGGCCTTTATCAGGACTTGGATATACAATCGTCGGGTCTTGGAGAGACGGTGTGAACTTTGAACTCTCTGTCATCGCTGGCCATCAAACAACTGCCTCGGCTTGGCTGATGATAGCGTCAGGGATATTGGGAATTTTCTATGGGGCGACGGCGAAACAGTTCAGGCGCTTCGGAGGCTTTTCGGGTCGGGAGCCGGAAGACTTCACCCCTGAGCGACGACACCGTCTGTGTATCATTGCAATATCAACGGTCGCGGTACTTGTTTCTGTAAAATTCCTGATTTCGGGTTAGCAAGAAGCACTAGAGCGCCCTCAGCTCGCTGATTTCAGCTGTCCGGTAACGGCGTCTATCAGGCACTGACCGGTCCGCTCATTGGATTAGAATGATCGGCGAGGTAGGTTTTATGCGCTGGCATATGCAGCTACTACTAACGCTTTTGATTACCGCTTCCGTGGGTGCACAAGAGCCTCCAGCAGGTACCGCGCGGCCCGAAATAATCCAGCAGATGTGCACGGTTTCCGGGGTGGTGGTACGAAATGCCGATGGCACACCCTTGAAGGGCGTCACGGTGTTGATAGTCAGCGATGAAAGTCAACAAAATGCTATTACCGCCTCGACCGGCGCGGACGGACACTTTGAGTTAAGAAATATCCCTGGGGGTCGCTATCAATTGTGGGTGCGCCGCGACGGATACATTACGATGCAGTACGGCCAGAAGCGGACTGGCGATCCCGGATCGACTTTAACATTGAGGCCGGGACAGCAATTGACGGAACTGATTTTTAAACTGGGAAAAACTGGGGTAGTTACGGGCCATGTCTTCGATGAAGACGGAGAGCCCATGCTAGGCGTTCATGTCAGCGCCCTTCGCGAAACACTCGAAGAAGGAAAGATACATTTTGAAACTAACGTTAACTGCGAATCGAACGACCTGGGCGAATTCCGCCTCTATGAGCTAAACCCGGGGCGATACGTGGTGCGTGCGGCGCATGAAAGGTGGAGCCCCATGGGGAGTCGTACGGGATTCATCGGAATCGACGCGCATGCGGACGGGAAAGCATATGCGAACACTTATTATCCTGGCGTGGCGAGTTCTGGAAAGGCAACTGTAATCACCGTAAAATCCGGCGATGAGATTAGTTCTATCGACATAATTTTGAGAAAGGTTGCGGTGTACAAGATTCGCGGAAAAATCGTGGATCCATCGTCCAAAGTAAAAGGCCAAAGGGCGTTTGAAGTATCGGCCTCGCGAAGGCGGGAAGAAACCGATTTGGATATGCAAGGCCTGTCTGCAATCAGTGCTGCCGATGGCTCCTTTGAGATCGCTGGTGTTCCTTCGGCGAACTACACCGTCGGTTTTTTAGCTCGGTCGGCGGACGGGGGCTCGCATGGCGCTCGTCAAGACGTTAACGTGACGAACGCTGACGTGGAAGGATTGGAATTGGCGGTGGGCAACTTCGAGAATATCGCTGGCCGAGTAATTTGGGACGGAGCACCGAAGCTTGAACAGCCAACGCTGATGGTCCACGCGGAATCGATGGAGGATTCACAGGTTACTGACGCTAATGGAGTGGTTGACCGTAACAGCCAGTTTGTTTTGAAAGGCGTCGCTGAGGGCGAATACCGAATCAGAGTTTTCGGCATCTCGAAGGATTGTTACGTCAAAGAGTTGCGATACGACGAGCGTGTCCTGCCGGATACAAGGATTCGCGTTGGCAAGGATTCCGTGGGACGGCTCGATATTACCTTGAGCTCGCGCGGAGCTCGTATAAAAGGTGCGGTTGTAAATGAGGATAATCTTCCGGCCTTTAACGCATGGGTAGTGGCCATTCCGCAAAAAAAAATTGCGCTCGCTTCGTACTTCACAGATACCGATCAATACGGCCAGTTTGATATACGGGGATTACCACCTGGAAGTTACCGGCTATTCAGCTGGGCAGGTCTAACTAGCGGCGTTTGGGAAGGCCCGGAATTTCTGAAGGCGTACCTGGAGAGGTCCACCAGCGTCGAAGTCGACGAGGGCGACAAAAAGACAGAGCAATTAAACCTGATCCCGTTGAGGGCAGAAGATGGTGACGCGATCAGGTAGTTGCGGGCCAGGCCTTTGGATTGCTCCTAACTCCTGATAAGTCGGATTACCGGACAAGTGGTTTTTAGCCAGATTGTCGTTGTCCTCTAACGTGCTAGGGTTCTGGTCTTTCATCAAGTTCCAGTCGCAGACCAAAAGCTCACCTACTTCTGGGGATGCAGGTAGGTGTCGAACCAGGCGAAGTAGCGTTGCATGCGGTCGTGGATGTAGCTGGGGCGGGTGAACAGGTGAAATTGTTCGGGATAGATGACCAGCTGGGTGGGGACACCCAGAGTGCGCAGGGCCTGGTACATCTGTTCGCTGCCGATGATGGGCACGTTGAAATCGCTCTGGCCGCCCAGGAATAGCGTAGGCGTGTGAATGCGATCGGCGTGGAAGAACGGATAGGAAACTTTCATCCACGGGTCGGTGGATTTCCAGGGCGGGCCGAGCTCGTTGTTGTATTGCAGAATGTATTGATCGCTGCCAAAAATGGCCAGCGCGTTGGCCAGTCCTGCGCCGCTGACGGCGGCTTTGAAACGCGAATCGGTGGCGATGGTGTAATCCGTGAGCATGCCGCCATAGCTCCAGCCACCGATGCCCAAGCGCTGTGGATCAGCGACTCCGCTGGCGACCGCGAAATCAACTCCCGCCAATAAATCGGCGACCTCTTTATTTCCCCAGTCCGCAAAGATGCTGCGCGCAAATTCCACGCCCCGTCCATTGCTGCCGCGATAGTTGATGGCCAGGACCACGTAACCGTGCGCGGCAAAAAGCTGGCGCTCAAGCTGCAGTGGATAGGTGTTGAACGGCAGGCTGTGATCGTCCTGACCGTTGGGGCCGCCATGAATCCACAGCAGCGTGGGATATCTTTTTGCCGCGGTGTAGGAAGGCGGCTTGACCATCAGGCCGTGGACTTCTGTGCCGTCTTTACTTTTGAAAGAGATGTCTTCCACGGCGCCGAGCTGGAGCTCGGAAAGCAGTGCGTCGTTGTGGGAAGTGAGCTTGCGAAGCTTGCCGTCTTCCAGCGCGAAGATTTCCGGCGCCACGGTATCGCCGGAGGCCAGAGCGGCGGTGTGCCCGCCTGCGATGGAGCGCTGCGTGATGACCAATTCAGAATCCGATTCACGATGCAGCGAACCATCCGCCACTGAAATCCTGGCAGCATATTCCCGGCGGTCATCGGGGACGAGCACGGTGAGGGAAGAACCGTCGCGCGCAAATTCGGGTGAATGCACGCCGCGATCAAATTTTTCGCCGAGGACGCGCGGCGTACCTCCGGCCGCGGGCACGATCATGAGGCTGTCCTGCTTGTAGGCGTCGTACTTCGGTTCGGCTCCGCGCAGGAAAGCGATGAGCTTGCCGTCGGGGCTCCAGGCCAGATGCTGGCCGTTGGGCGTGTAGGTGGTGGCGATTTTTGTGGGAGTCGCGCCGGAACGCGCCTCGATTACGAAAATATCGTCGGTGCCGGTCTGATCGGGATCTTTTTCGTGATTGCTGACGAAGGCGATGCGGGTGCTATCGGGCGACCATACCGGCTCGCTGTCCTCGAAATTTTTGTCGGTGGTGAGGGGATCGAGCTTTTTTGTTTTTACGTCGAAGAGATACAGGTGTGCGCGCGCGGAGGCGGTTAGATAGCCTTCCACATCGCGCTTGAAGTGGTAGCGATCAATGACGATGGGCTTGGGCGCTTTGGGAGAGAGGGCGTCATCTTCACTGGCGCTCATTTCGAGAACGAGGCGTGTGCCATCGGGAGACCAGGCGTAGCCGTCAATGTCATCTTTCACGCTGGTCAGCTGGCGGGCTTCGCCTCCGAGGCGATCAAGCAACCAGATTTGTTTTTTAGCGCCGGCGGGACGGCCCGAAAGAAACGCCAGATAATTTCCATCCGGGCTCCAACGCGGAGAAGCGTCACTATTCGCGCCGCTGGTGAGCTGCACATCGCGACTGCCTTCCCAGTTGACCATCCAGATGGAGGTGCGGCGCTTGTCGGCTTCGCGATCAATGTTGGTGACGGTGTAGGCAATCCATTTTCCGTCCGGCGACGTCTGGGGATTGCCAACCTGCTGGGTGCGATAGATATCGTCAATAGCCACGGAGCGCTTGGACTGAGCTCGGGTGCATGGGGCGGATGCGAGCGAAACGAACAGGATGATGGCGGCGAGTGCGCGAAGTTTCATGCGCGGATGGTGTCTGAAACTTAAATCGCGGTCAAGGTGAAATCTCTCGCGGCTGAAATTTGGCGCAGGCGATTATGCGTGGGGATGCGATTTGTCGTAGATGTCCATGAGCTGGCGAATGGAAGCGTGCGTGTATTTTTGCGTAGTGGAGAGTGACTGGTGGCCGAGCAACTCCTGAATAGCGCGCAGGTCGGCGCCATCTGCGAGCAAGTGAGTGGCGAAGGCGTGGCGCAGGGAGTGCGGATGCAAATCCCAGTTCATGTTCACCAGGCGGACATATTTTTTCACGATGCGGCCGACGGAGCGCTGGGTGAGCCGGCGCCCGGTGTAATTCAGGAAAACGGCTTCGCAATGTGGCGTGGCGCGGCGGCTGGCGTAGCCACCGGTGGTCTGCAGCAGCAATTCTTCGCGCAACGGCCAATATTTGTCGAGCGCTTCTTGCGCTTTTTGCCCGTAGGGCACGATGCGTTCTTTGTTGCCTTTGCCGGTAACGCGCAGGATGCGTTCGTTTTGCTCGATGTCCACAACGTCCAACCCGGTCAGCTCGCTGACGCGCAGGCCGGCGGCGTAAAGCAATTCGAGCAAGGCACGGTCGCGGCGGAGCAGCAGGCCTTCTTCCGCAAGTTTAGGATTGGCTCGCGATGCCGCAGGAGTGCCGGGCGACCACGCGTTCTTTGACTTTGTTTTTTGCGACGGGAGCGAACCGCCCATTTCCGCGAGGTGATTCAGGAAACCGTTCATCTCTTCCGCGGTAAGAACGGAAGGAATGCGCTTGGGCAATTTCGGAGTGGGGACCAGTCGCGCGGGACTTTCTTTCAGCATGCCTTCCCGCACGCAATATTTGAAAAAAGAGCGCAGCGCGGCAAGTTTGCGGGCAATGGAAGTTTTCTCCAAACCCTGATCGTGCAGGTGCGCGACAAATTCCCGAATGATTCCGTGAGTAATGGCGGTGAGTGCGGGCAAGGCCACGCCGGGTGGCGTAAGAAAATCCACAAATTGCCGCAAATCATTGCCGTAGTTCGAAATGGTGTGCGGCGATGAATTCTTAACGGAAACAAGATATTCGAGATAACTTTCGATGGCTTGTTTCATAAGGCCCCGGAAACGCTGGTAGAAGCATACTAAGTATTTAGATGTGCAAACGCGCAGGCATGGCTGTATGCCGGATTGGTGAACGCCGGGTAAATCAGACCTTGGCGGGTTCGGGAACGGCTTCCTCAGCGGCCACGACGGGCTGGCCTTCGGGGGCGAGAATTTCCCAATCGCAACCGTCCTTGATACAGGTATGGACGGTGCCGATTTTGCTGCGCTTCTCTACGATAAACGGCGCGGCGCACTTGGGGCACGGCTCCGGGATGGGCATGTGCGGCGTGGTGAAATCGCAATCCGGATAGCGCGAGCAACCGTAAAAAACTCGCGGGCGGCCACGGCCACCTTTGCCGGCGCTGCCACGGCGCACGAATTCGCCGATATCGCATTTCGGGCACTTGATGCCCATGGTGATCGGGCGCGTGTATTTGCACTTGGGATAACCGGAGCAGCCGATAAACTCGCCAAAGCGTCCGTGCTTTTTTACCAGGCCGGAATCGCACAGCGTGCATTTTTCATCGAGTGGCTCGTCGGGCTGGCGGGCGGTACGCGTGCCCTCCACCAGGCGGCGAGTGGTTTTGCAATCGGGGTAGCCGGTGCAGGCGAGGAAAACGCCGAAGCGGCCGCGCTTGATGGCCATTTCTTTCCCGCAATTGTCGCAGTACTGAACTTTGTTTTCATCGCCGGCTTCACCAAGCTCGGGCGAGAGGTCTTCGATGAATTCGCAATCGGGATAGCGCGAGCAGCCCAGGAAAAATCCATGACGACTGATGCGCTCGAGCAGTTCGCCTTCCCCGCAGCGGTCGCATTTTTTCCCGGTGGGGATGCCGGCTTTGTAGGAAATCATTTCGTCGCCGGCTTTATTGAGGTCAATCACAAACTTGTCCCAGAATTCGCCGACCGCGGTGCGCCAGCCGAGCTTGCCTTCTTCTATTTCGTCGAGCTCATCTTCCAGGCGAGCGGTGAAGGTGACGTCGAAAATATCTTCAAAGCTGCGGACCAATAGAACGCTAACGCGTTCGCCAAGCATGGTGGGCATGAAGCGGCCCTGATCTTTGCGGACGTACTCCCGATCAATCAGCGTGGAGATGATGGAAGCGTAGGTGGAGGGACGGCCGATGCCTTTTTCCTCCAGATCCTTGACCAGGGTTGCATCGTTATATCGCGGTGGGGGCTCGGTGAAATGCTGATCCGGGCGAATGGTTTCGAGGCGCAGCACCTGGCCTTCCGTAACACGCGGCAGGGCGTTGCCTTCGCCTTCGTCGGCCTTTTCGTCGTCTTCGCGATCAGCGATGGCCGCGGGCGTCTGGTACACGCGCAGGTAGCCATCAAACTTCTGCACCGATCCGTTGGCGCGGAACGTGTAATCGCCGGCGGAAATATCAATGGTGGTCTGGTCGAAAATTGCCGGAAGCATCTGGGAAGCGACGAAGCGCTGCCAGATCAATTGATACAGCTTGAACAAATCGTCTTCCAAGTATTTGCGGACGTCTTCCGGCGCGCGCATGGCGTCGGTGGGGCGCACCGCTTCGTGAGCCTCCTGCGCGTCTTTTTTGGATTTGTAGTAATTAGGCTTTTCCGGAAGATAGTTGGAGCCAAAGCGTTCGGGAATCATTTCGCGCACTTGTGCAAGTGCGTCCTGCGAAACGTTCACGGAGTCGGTGCGCATGTAGGTGATCAGCGCCACCGAACCCTCGTCGCCAAGCTCAACGCCTTCGTAAAGTTTCTGCGCCAGCGACATGGTGCGCTTGGCGGTGTAACGCAAACGGTTGTACGCGGCCTGCTGAAGTTTCGAAGTGGTGAACGGAGGCGGCGGGTTGCGGCGCTTTTCCTTTTGCGAAACGCTGGCGACCTGCCACTTGGCACCCGTTACCGCGGCAACAATCTTGTCGGCGGATGCTTGATTGCCGACTTCGACGTCTTCCCCTTTGTGCTTGAACAGCTTGGCTTCGAAGATGGGCGGCTCGCCGGCGTCGAGCATGGCGTGAATGCTCCAGTATTCGACGGGGACGAAGGCGCGAATCTGGACTTCGCGCTCTACGATGAGGCGTAGTGCGACAGTTTGTACCCGGCCCGCAGAAAGGCCGCGGCGAACCTTGTCCCAAAGTATGGGAGAAATCTTATAGCCGACGAGGCGGTCAAGAACGCGGCGAGCCTGTTGAGCGTCCACGAGGTCGGCGTTCACATCGCCGGCTTTGGCGAAGGCGGCCTTAATGGCTTTGGGCGTAATTTCATTGAACATGACGCGGCGATACTTGGCGCGATCGGACTTCTTGGTGGCCAGCGTATCGAGCAGATGCTGGGAGATGGCTTCGCCTTCGCGGTCAGGGTCAGTGGCCAGATAAACGTTAGGCGCGGCTTCGGCAGCCTTGCGTAATTCGGCGATGACCTTGATTTTGCCGGGGATGATTTCCAGGGTGGGCTCGAAAATGTTCTCCGCCGTTACGACCACCGGCTTAGGCGGCTTTTTCTCTTCTACTTTTTCTCCGGCCTTGCCTCTAGCTTTGGTTTTGCGCTTTTTTTTCTTCTTTTTTCCGTTTTCGCCGCCGGGCAGAAGAATACCGAGTGTTTTTCTGGGAAGGTCCAGCACGTGGCCCAAGGACGCTTTGACGGTGTATTCGCGCCCCAAATACTTGTTAATCGTTTTCGCCTTCGCAGGCGACTCCACTATGACGAGCGAACGAGCCATGTTGACTTTGTAACTCCGTAATCCTTCGCGGGAAGGGTTGACCGCTGGAGGGTGTGTCCTTCTCGCTACCTTAT
>JBBRPU010000131.1:0-8339 GCA_038227545.1 Candidatus Acidiferrales bacterium | reverse complement strand
TTCCACTGTTTCAGCTCAATCGCTTCACGAACCGCGGGCATAGTCTTCACCGAGTAGCCGGTGTAGAAACCGGGCGCGTAGATTTGATGCTTGAACCACGGCCGGTTCGGCAACCCCTCCGCGTTGGTTAATTTGCGCTCGCTCTCCATCAACAGTTTATTCACCTCGGCCAGCGACGCCGACGCCAACTTGGAGCCGCCGTTGAGATTCACCTTTTCATACGCCTTGCGGTATTCCTCGGCGCTGCGGTTCAGGGCAATAGATGCATTCTCCAGCGGCGCAAAATTCAACACCGGGGCCACCGCTTCCGCAGCGGGTACCGCCAGCGGCTTCTTGGGATCATCAATCGCCTGAAACAAACCTTCTTCGATCTCGCGGTTGCGTTCCTGAATCTCCGCTTGCGTCTTCTGCGCCAGGGTTTTCAGTTCCTTCACATACGTTTCCATCGTATCCGCGAAATTTCCGAATTCGAATGGCAACAATTCCGCATCCGCCAGTCGTAAAGCGGCGATACCCACCGTCTGTGACAGCGCGCGCCCATAGCGAAAATCCGTATCGCTGAAATGCGTATACCAATAGAAATCGTCGTAGATGGAATGATAAATTCCGCCGCCATCTTCTCCTCCGAAACCGACATTGAGGGAAGCCACGCCTTCGTGCTGCAAAAATACCGAGAAGTCCGAGCCCGAGCCCAGCGCCTCGATGCGTCCATCCGCGCGCTCGCGAATCTTCTGCCGATCTTCCGGCGTTTTCGCATCGGCGATTTCCTTCAGGTGATTGCGCTTCCACGTGGACAGCTTGGTTTCCGGATCAGCAATGTCTCGCGCGACGTCATTGCTGAATTTCTCCAGCGTGTGCGAACCCTGGATCCCCAGATACCCGCGGCCGTTCCCGTCGGTGTTTATATATGCCACCGCGTGCGCGCGCAGTTCGTCGTAGTGCGCTTCCGCCCACTCCGTTGAACCCAGCAAGCCCGGCTCTTCGCCGTCCCACGCGCAATAAATAATCGTGCGCTTCGGTTTCCATCCGGCCTTTAGCAATTCACCCAGCCCGCGCGCTTCTTCCAGTTCCGCGACCATTCCGGACGTGGGATCTTCGGCCCCGTTCACCCACGCGTCGTGATGATTTCCACGCACGATCCATTCATCTGGCGCAGTGGCCCCAGGAATTTTCGCGATGACGTCGTACACCGGCCGGATTTTCCAGTCGCTCTTCACCTTCAGGTGGACTTTCGCCGGGCCCGGCCCCACGTGATAAGTAATCGCCAGCCCGCCGCGCCAATCCTCGGGAGCGACTCGCCCCGTGAGGGCCTGTAGCAGCGGCTGCGCATCCCCGTAAGAAATCGGCAGCACCGGAATTTTTGTAATCGTCGCCGCGTCTTCAATTTTGAGCCGCTTGGCGTCTTTGGTCGCGCCCACTCCGGGCGTCAGCGGGTCGCCAGGATAAAGTGGCATGTCCGCTACGCTTCCGCGTTGCACGCCATCCTTGGGACGCCACGCGCCCGCCGGAAAAGTCTCGCCCGCCGCGTACCCATCGTCCTGCGGATCGGAATAAATCAGGCAACCCACCGCGCCGTGCTCAGCCGCCACCTTGGGCTTGATGCCCCGCCAGGAATGCAGATACCGCGCGATCACGATCTTGCCCTTCACGGAAATTCCCATCCGTTCCAGTTGTTTGTAATCCTCGGGCACTCCGTAATTCACGTACACCAAAGGCGCGGTGACATCTCCATCTTTGGAATACGCGTTGTAAGTCGGCAACTGCTCGGCGCGCTGGTCAGACGTCGGGTCTTCAGGGAGCGCCGGCTCCTGCAGCTTGGCGGTGAACTTGGGCCCGCCCTCTACCAGTTCCACAGCTCGCTCCAGCGGTGTCGGAAACAGCACATCAAATTGCTCGATGTGCGTGTCCCAGCCAAATTCCTTGAATTTCGCCGCAATCCATTCGGCATTTTCTTTGTCGTACGGCGAGCCCACGTGGTGCGGCCGCGCGGAAAGGCGTTTCATGTACTCGCGCTGATTCTCCGGACTGGGTATCTCGCGAAATTTATCTTCCCACTGCCGCTCCGCGCGCGACGACTCCGCGGAATATCCCGCCAGCGCCTGTTCGTCCGCCGAAACGCGGCCAACCTTTTGTGTACCCGCCAGCGCCAACGACAATCCACCCACACATATCCATGCCGCCACCGTGCTGCGATTCATAAGTTCTCCGGAAGTCGCAGATATTCTGCCTGAAGTGCCTGCGCTTTGGAAACGTGTTTGGTTTATTTGGACCGGATATCTAGCTATGAGGCTTGGCTAGCAGTAGGAAGAAATGAGCGATGTCGCGCGCGGAGTCAAAAATAGTTGCGATTTGAAATGTCAAAACAAAAAAGCATGCATAAAAACTCACTGGAGACCGCTCCAGCCACCGCTCGGCCTTTCCGCCAATCGCCTTCCTCAAAACTGAAATACGTCCCAGGGAGCCGATGCCCAGCCCGATGGCCGCGCCCGCCAGCAAATCCGTCGGATAGTGAAGTCCGAGGTACAGGCGCGGCAGGCAGATGAGCGCAAACACATACACCACTGCCAGGATTCCCGCGGCGCGCCAGGCGAAAAATATTGATATCGCCAGCGCAAAAAAGACCGTGGCATGGTCGCTGGGAAAGGAACTCCAGTGAATCAAATCCTCTTGGCTGTGACCGTAAGGCGTTTGAAAGTGCAGTGCCGGATTTGCGAAGGGCCGTCCGCGAAAGGGCATTTCGTGCGCCAGCCCGCGAGCGATGACCACCGCCACGAGACACGCGGCAATCCCGAAGATCAAAAAACGCCGGTTCTCACGTTGCTGGGTACCCGGACGAAACCACGCTCCCCAGATTAGCGCCACCACCACGCCACCCTTAAGCAGATCATTGCCACTAATCATGGTTACCAGCGTGTCAAAAAAAACCGAGTGACGCGCAAAACTGTTCACAAATGAAATGATGGAGGTGTCGAAGGGATTCATGGGCTGAGCGCGCCAAACTTAGCGACTTCGCCACTCAGATTAGCACTGAGCTAACCCCATGCTTCGCCCCCATGCTAGCTACCGTGCACTAGCTAATAATGCGCCTAAGGTCGCTTTTATGGCGTCCGCCCACCGGAAACGCCATAAGCCGCCGGGGAAGTCACTGCCAGTCTTGCCTACTTTCCATATTGGCGTAACAACTGCTGGAAGCGCGGCTCGTTGCGAAGCGCAGAAAAAGCTGGCATCGCATCAAGTGCGGCGAAATCTCGAAACCCCAGCTCAAAAGATTTTTGCAGCCTCGCCAGCGCCTGTTGCTTGTCCCCGGCCCCGGCGTAATAAGTACTCAGCCAGTAGTTGTCCGTGCTGGCCGTGAGTGTTTCCCCACGTTTTAGCATCGTTGCAACCGCTTCGCTGTAGCGTCCCTGCGCGGCCTGCGCCTGCGATCGCCCCAGGTTCGCGGCATTCGAGTTTCCGCTGATCTCCTCGCAACGATCAAACGCCTCCATGGCTTCCGGAAATCGATTTTGTAGGTAAAGCGATCGACCCAGGTGATAGTAGGCATAACTGAGCGCAGGATTAAGCCTGATGGCTTCCCGAGCGGCTTTTTCCGCTTCGGCCGGTTGCGGGGGCGTTTGATAAGCCAACGCCCAACTTGCCGAATCCCAAGCCATGGCGTTGTTTGGCTCCTGCCGGATGGCCAGACGAAATTCTCCAGCAGCATCGCCATAACGATAATGCGCTCCCAGGTTACGACCTAGCGCGATGTGCGCTTCCGCCAGTTGCGGATCAATGGCCAACGCTTCTTTGGCAAGCTGTTCGGAGCGTGCCAATGCGGCGGGGTCAGACTTCAGGTCGCGATAGAAATAGCCTTCGACTGCGGAAAGCCCCGCGAGTGCCGGTGCATACTTGGGGTCCAGCTTCAACGCCGCCTCAAAATGTTTGCGGGCCGCTTCGAGCGAGGAAATCTGGTCCTCGTGTGCCAGTAGCGACCGTCCCATTAAAAATTCTTCATACGCCTGCGGATTTTGCGTGTAGCGCTGCTGCACCGCTTGCTGCTCTTCCGGACTCAAATGCAGATCGAGCGCCTGCGCAATCTTCAGCGCCGCCTGCTCCTGCATCGAAAAAACATTTTGCAAGTCGCCGGTGAAGTCATCCGCCCAGGTTTGAAATCCGGTGTTGGAATCTATCAGCTGCACATTGATACGCACCTGATTTTCGGCTTTTCGAACGTTGCCTTCGAGCAGGTAGCGCACTCCCAGTTCATGGCCTATCTCCGCCCAGCTCTTATTCGCCGCCGTCAATGCTATGACCGAACTGCGCGCAGCCACATCCACGCCCTTGATCTTGGAAAGTTTCGTGGAGATTTCATCCGCCATTCCATCGCTGAAGTAAGCCGTGTCCTTGTCCGTACTGAGGTTCTTCAGCGGAAGCACGGCAATCGAGGGGCGGATGTGCGCTACTGCGTGGGCGCTCTGGGTGGTTTTGCGATACCAGAAGAATGCCGCCGCGGAGAATAACAAGAACGCTGCCGCTAGAATGATCCCAATAGCCGGCCGCGAGCGTACCTTCGCAGCGGTTCGCGCTGCGTCAACCGCCGATGAATTCCGTTGATCCTCACTCCGCAATTTGCCGGAAGATACCGGCGCTTCGGACGATGTCAGACTCGCGCGCCCCGCCGATTCCCTCCTCAGCCGTTTCAGATCCGCGCGAAGCTCCGCCGCCGATTGGCACCGGAGTTCGCGATCTTTTTCCAGTGCCTTCTGGATGATTCGTTCGAGTTCCGCGGGAGTCCCGGCGTGCACGCGCGTTGGAGCTATCGGCGCTCGATTCAGGATGGCGTCAAAGATGGCCGCGGACGTCTCTCCGTGAAAGGGCAAGACTCCGCTGGTCATTTCGTACAGCACAATGCCGAACGAAAACAAATCACTGCGCGCATCCAGCGGCTTCCCAAGAGCCTGCTCTGGCGACATGTAAGCGACGGTGCCCACCGTCCCCCCGGGACTGGTAAGGAATTCTGGTGCCAGAGTTTCCGCATCGCCCGAACCGGGATTCGCCTTATTCGCACCTTCGTACTTGGCGAGTCCAAAATCCAGAATCTTCGCGTCCCCTCGCGAAGTCACGAAAATATTCGCAGGCTTGATGTCCCGGTGAAGAATGCCTTTACTGTGCGCCGCATCCAGAGCATCGCAAATGTCCGCGCCAATATGCAGCACCCGATCGAGTTCCAGAGGTCGCCCGTTGACCAGATGCTTCAGCGTGCAGCCTTCCATCATTTCCATGATCAGAAAAGCGCGGCCATCCTGCTCGCCGATATCGTGCACCGTGCAGATGTTGGGATGATTCAGCGCGGATGCCGCTTTGGCTTCGCGGCGGAAGCGTTCCATCGCGGCGGGATCGGAAGCCACTCGCTCGGGCAAAAATTTGATAGCCACGAAGCGTTCCAGGCGCGTGTCTTCCGCTTTATAGACGACGCCCATGCCCCCGCCGCCCAGTAATTCAACGATACGATAGTGGGAAAAAGACTTCCCGATGTACGGATCGGAACCGGCCATACGAACTGAATCTTAGGTGGGGACTATCGGCAAGTCAACGAACCTTGACCGCAGTAATCCGAAGTCGTCCTGCGGAATCGGTCTATTGGTGTGCAACGCGACACACCCGCGGGTTTCTTTATTGAGCCCCACCTGGGCCTCGCATAACCTAGTTCAAGAGTAGGCTTTCGCCGCTGGCATCCCCCTCAGGCCCCGAAGGCGAGAACTTTTTCCAGCACGCGTGTTCAATACAAAGGGAGGTAGATATCTATGAGCATCATGAGGAAACTGTTTGGCGCCGCATTATTTGCCGGCATGTTATTCGCCGGTTCCCCGGCTTTCAGCAGCCCGCAGGTGTCGCTCGGCATCAGAATCGGACCACCGCCGGGCCCCCGCTATGTCCGCGCACGGCCTGTGGAACCGGGACCTGGCTACTACTGGGTTGACGGCTATTGGTATCCCGTTGGCCACCGTTACCGCTGGCATTCCGGATACTGGACTCGTCCTCCGTACGCTGGCGCTACCTGGGTGGGACCTCGTTATGAGGGAGACCAATACTACGGCGGCTATTGGAACGGAGATCGTGGCCGATTTGATCACGATCACCGCTGGGACCGGGACCGCCGCGACAGAGACCGCGATCGCTGGCGCGACAACAACCGTGAAGGTAACCGGGACCGTGAGCACGAGCACGAACGAGACCGCGATCACAATTAATTTTTGATTTAACTCTTAAGTATCTAATGCCAGGCCGGCGCTTTTCACGCACCCGCGTGAGCGCGCCGGCCTGGTTTTATTTTTTCTTGTGCGTAGTATTCAGAATAGCGTCCGGAATGACCAGGCGCTTCACCGCTTCACCGCCAATAATGTGCGCTTCGATAATTTCATCCACGTCTTCAGGTTTGACCCCTCCGTACCACACCGCTTCCGGATAGATCACCACCGTCGGGCCCAGTTCGCATTGATCCAGACAACCGGATTTATTCGCGCGCACCGCAGTGATGCCACGCTTGGCTAAACCCGTTTTAAAAAGCCTCTGTAGCTCGCCTTGCCCCGTGGGGTCGCAACAGCCGCGCGGGTGGCCCTCCTCCCGCTGATTCATACACACAAAAATATGCTTTTTAAATTTGGCCACGCTTCAGTTTAACTCTTCGCCAGGATCGCCGGAATGTCCGCGTACAACACGCGTGCCGGCAAGCGAGCTGGTAGCCCTTACTTTCCAATGCGAAGGACGCTTAAGAGGGGTCTTTCTGCCTGGTGTTCTGCACGCCTGTTACTATCCCGATTCCCAGGAGAACAACGGCACCCACAATAATCCAATGCGTGGGCACGTGCATCAGATGCCGCCATAGATAAGCCCGCCAATCACGATCAAAAATCCTAAAGCGTAGAGCCCGAATGACATGATCGTTTCCTTTCAGGAGATAAGGGTATGGGACGGATTTGCCGCCTAGTATGCCCCAAATTCGGCACCACGCTATACAGTTCAACCCGTATGGCGGGCTTGCTCACAGAGTTCCAGGGGAGTGCCCTCAGCAGGAAAGTCCCAGGTGGTCGAGTTGATAGCGCCCTTGGCTGATCACCTGGTCATCATCAATCCACACGTCGCACTTCCGCGTGAGCACATCCACATGCGTTCTCGAAGCCCAGTCCGCGTGCGTCTGGCTTCCATAAGGATCGCCAAACGCCAGGTGCACGCCGGGAAACTTTTCGTCCTGCAAAAGCACACCGATCATTTGTGACAATCCCAGATTCGTGCCGAATGCCAGCTCGCCCACGCGATCGCTGTTACTGTCGGTGTGGCAGTACTCCCAGAATTCCTGCTCCAGATCTTTCCGCGCGCACTCCGCGTGCACCAGCCGCGCTTCTTTTATTTCCAGCACCAGCGGCGTTGCTTGCAGGTCGCCGTATTTCCCATTGAAGTGATCGCCCGCCGTCGCGTCGCACACAAAAGTTCCGTCCACCGTCGCGGGAGTCGTGAAAACTTCCCCAGCTGGAAGATTCGACCAATAGCGCGGACTGATCAGCCCGCTGGTCTTCACCCAGTCGAGGCCGGAATCAAAATGCGCGGCTATATTGGTACCCGCGCCGGTTTTCACCGTCAGCGTTTCCGCGCGCAGCATGCGTTCGCGCAGCTTGTCGCTCAGGCGGTCCACCATACGATAATCCGCGCGCATGCCCTGCTGCATGATTTCCGCGGTGACGCCCACCATGTGCGCGTAGCGGATCTGCCGGCGCTCCACAATTTTTACGATGGCCATGCGCGCGCCCAGCTCCCCGGGCTGCGGCGTCATGCACAGGATCCCCACATCGGCGGATTCCAGCGCGTGCAACACCTCGGCAGGAGCTTCGCTCATCGGTCGAGGTCCAAAATCTTCCAGCAAAAACGGGCTACAGCTCGCGCCACATTGTTCCAGCGCCACCGCCAGGCTCGCGGCCACCGGCTTGCTTACCTCGTCGGCGATGAGCGCCACGCACTCCCCGGCGCGCACCGAGAGACACGTCTCCACGGCGTTTTTCGCGCCCGGCATCAATTCACTTTTTGCGCTGCCAAAATAATTGCGCATCACTATATTTTATCGAACTTGGCCTGCGGAGTTAAGCGCCACGTCACCGATGGGTGCCTATCTGGCCTGTTCCGCGATCCATCTGTCCGTGCGCGCGTCCAGCATATCCAGCGGCAACATCCCGCCATCGAGCATCTCGTCGTGAAACTTGCGGATATCGAACTTCGCGCCCAATTTTCTCTGCGCCCGCTCGCGTAGCTCCCGGAATTTCAACTGCCCCAGCTTGTAACTCAACGCCTGAGCCGGCCATGAAATATAG
>JBBRPU010000130.1:0-8360 GCA_038227545.1 Candidatus Acidiferrales bacterium | reverse complement strand
GGTGGCGGCTCGCGCGCACACCACGCTGCATCTTGAAAAGGGCGTGCTGGTGGAAGGCGAGCGCAAAGGCGTGCTGGTAGGAGGCGCGGCATGAAATTCAGCCGATTTATTTTCGCCAATTTGTTTCGCAAGAAGGTTCGTTTGATCCTGACCATTGGATCGTTCGCGGTGGCGCTGTTCCTCTTTACGTTTCTGGCGGTGGTGAAAGGCGCATTCAGCCGGGGCACGGAACTTGCCGGAGCGGACCGCCTGGTGGTCATCAATCGTGCCGGGTTGATCAACACGATTCCGCTGGCGTACCGCGACAAAATTCTGCGTATTAAAGGCGTCAAGTACGTGACGCATAACAACTGGTTTGGCGGCGTTTACCAGGATGAGAAGAATTTCTTTCCGCAATTCGTCATTGATCCGGAAAATCAGCGGCAGGTGATGACCGAGATGGAAGTTCCCGATGATCAATGGAAGAATTTTTTAGCTGACCAGCAGGGGGCGGTCGCGGGCGCGACGCTGGCGAAGCGTTTCGGATGGAAAGTCGGAGATCGCATTCCCATCAAGAACGCATTGTACGGACCGACGAAGACGTGGGAATTCAATCTGGACGGCATTTACAAAAACGGCCACACCGGGGGCGATGAGAGCCAGTTCTGGCTGCAATGGAAATATTTTGACGAGAGCATACCGGCGGTAATCAAAAGCAACATCGGCTGGTACGTGGTGAAACTGGAGTCGCCGGATGACGCCGTTTCGGTGGCGGCCTCGATTGACAAGACATTTTCGAACTCTTCCACGGAAACCAAGACGGAAACCGAATCGGCGTTTCAGGCGGGATTTGCAAAACAACTTGGGAATATTGAATTCCTGATTCTCACCATCGGCGCGGTGGTTTTCTTTACGCTGCTGCTGGTGACCGGCAACACCATGGCCATTTCTGTGCGTGAACGCATCGGGGAACTTGCGGTACTCAAAGCGATCGGATATCCGGACAGCTACGTGCTGTTCTTCGTTTTGGCAGAGGCGCTGGTGGTCGCGTTGATCGGCGGATTAATCGGACTCGGCCTGGCGATTGTGACGATTCCTGTTGTTGGTGCGGCGCTGAATGGATTGCTGCCCCCGCTGCTGCTGTCCGCGAGCGTATTGTCGCTGGGCCTGGCGTTCGCGGTTTTCGTAGGCGTGGCCAGCGGATTGTTGCCAGGAATCGGCGCAATGCGTTTGCGCGTGGTGGATGCGTTGAGGAGAGTCTAAGTGGCTATACCGGTCGTTTACAATTTGCGCAGCGTACGAGCTCGGTGGACTTCGGCGATTGTAGCGGTGCTGGGAATTGCCGGAACCGTCGGCGTATTTGTGGCCATGCTTTCGCTGGCTCGAGGGTTCAAGGCCACGCTGGTTTCGTCGGGGTCGTACGACAACGCCATCATCATGCGCGCGGGCGCGACTTCAGAAATGACTGGCGGCGTGGGGATTGATGCCGTGAAGATTATCCAGGACGCTCCGGGAATCGCGCGGGGAACTGACGGACCGTTAGTGACGCCGGAGGTGGTGCTGGTCGCTCCCATCGCATTAATTTCAACGGGCACAGACGCGAACGTTCAGATTCGCGGCGTGTCGAAAAATGTTTTGCAGATTCGAAACAAAGTGAAGATGGTGCAGGGAAGAATGTTTCAGCCGGGGCTGGACGAAGTGGTGGTGGGGAAAAACGCCAATATTTCTTACCAGGGATTGACGGTGGGCAATACGATCAACCTGGGTACGGTGAAGTGGCAGGTTGTGGGAGTGTTTGACGCCGGCGGTAGTTCATTTGATTCGGAAGTCTGGGCGGATGCGCACCTGATTGGCCCGGCTTACAATCGCCCGGACACGGTTTACCAGTCCATTACAGTACATCTGGCTTCGCCGGACGCGTTTCAGCAATTCAAGGACGCGGTGGTTTCGGACCCACGACTGAACGTGGATGTGTCGCGAGAGATAGATTATTACTCGAAGCAATCCACACGGCTGACGACACTGATCACGGTGCTGGGCGGCCTGGTGGCGGCAATCATGGCCATTGGAGCGGTGTTTGGCGCGCTGAATACTATGTATTCGGCGGTCGCGGAGCGCGGGCGCGAAATTGCGACCATGCGCGCACTGGGCTTCGGAGGACCGGCGGTCATAACTTCATTTGTGATCGAGGCTTTGCTGATTGCGCTGGTGGGCGGACTGCTGGGCTGCCTGGTGGTGCTGCCGCTGAACGGGCTCACGACCGGGGCAATGAACCTGCAGACATTTTCGCATCTGGCGTTTGCGTTTAAAATCACACCGGAATTGCTGGTGAAGGGAATTATATTTGCGCTGGTGATGGGATTTATCGGCGGGCTGTTGCCCGCGGTGCGCGCCGCTACGCGGCCGGTGGCCTCCGCGCTTCGCGAACTTTAGTTTTTTCGGAATCAACGTCACCCTGCCTCCAGAAGCGCTCACTCTGGCATTGAAGTGGGCGCTCCTCGCGTTGTACTCTCCTTCCAATCACTGAAGCCCCGCACGTGCGACCGCTCGCGCTTCGGTTATCTCCGCCAACAGGCAATGCATCAATCCACTCTGGGGGCCGCCATGGACATCGAAACAAAAACCGTGATCATTTCTATTCTGGAGACGCTGCGTCAGGTGGCGGATACCGCGTTTGAGGCGCGCGAGATGGCTTTCAAGAATTATGTGTCGCTGCGCGCGCAGCCCGGTTATGCGGAAGCGTATCAATCTCAGAAAAGTGATTTGTTGGAGGAGATTCAAGCGTCGCGAGAAAACATCCTGACGCGCTTGAATGCGCAGCTTCACCTGCTCGAAGATGTGTGATCAACTCCGCCAAAGAACTCGCCCTAACTTATAGCGTCGGTCCATAGCCTTTTAAGCCGACGAAACTGGCATTGTGTTGTTCAAACCAAGCAACTACTTTGCGTTCGAATTCAGAGGGGTCCGCACCGATAGCACCGCAGTGATCCGCTCCCGGAACTTCCCATAACACAACCGAAGGGTTTCGCGCGGCAATCCTGCGCGAATGGCGAATAGGAATGTTGCGATCTACCTGACCGTGAATCAGCAAAACTGGAACTTTGGCGACGGCCACCGAGTTTGCTGGCGATACCTTTTCGAAGTCGAGGTGGTATTTCCATTTTGCATAGACAAATGCGAAGTCCACGACCGGCCTAAAGATTGTGTTGCCAAGCCACGGTCCGGCGCCAAAAACTTGGCCAACGCGGTCGTAAGCAATTTCGCGGAAATTTGCGAAGGGCGACTCGGCGCCCACCGCACAAAACGACTCCCGATGAAGTGCTTGCAGCAGACTAGCCGCGCCCATGGATTCCGCGAATCCGTAAACGCAAGCCGGATGCTCGTGGGACTCAATCCATGCGAGCCACCGGCGAGTATCGTCAGCTTCCATTATTCCGTATGTAGCGAACGCGCCCTCGCTCGCGCCGTGTGCGCGCGCATCGGGTAGCAGAACGTCATAACCGTGATGCAAAAAGATCTCCGCGTAGGCCAACATGCCAGAGCGGTTGTCACTCAGACCGTGGAACACCGCGACGGCGTTGCCGTTGCCATCGCGAGGGTGAAGACTCCAGGCATGCAGGGTTGCGCCATCAACGGCTGAAATACTCACTTCGGATAAATCGGAATTATTTTGCACCGCGATTTTTCGGGCGCGAGTTTCATCCTCCGGTAGGACTGCACGCCGTGCAGGATGCAGAGTGGCTTCCGCGAGGAATATGCCTGCAAGAATGCTGAGAGCTAAGAACGCTCCGACAACGCACGCGGTGATGCGTGAGATCTTCGCGAACTTCATCTGCCTATAGATACGCAATTTTCGGCGAAGAGTTCCGGCAGAGGAGCTTGCTCATTGCACGGTGATGGTTACGGTGGCGGTGGTGCGGCCGAATTCGTTGGTGGCGTAGAGCGTGTAAGTAGTGGTGGCGGCAGGCGTGACGTTTACGCTGGTGCCGCGGACGGCGCCGACCTGCGGGGAAACGATCTGGTACGAGGCGTTAGTGGAAGACCAGCTCAACGTTACCGGCGTGCCCGCATGGATGGCGCCGGATGGGCTGGCGGTAAAACTCTGGATGCCGGGCGCCTGGCCCTGCGGCACGTTCGCCGAAGTGTAGATGGTATCCATTTTTACCACTTCAAAGTCAGAAGCCTTTACGCCGCCGAGGGCGTGGAGGTCGTTGTTATCCCAGCGCGCGTCCGGCGCACCGCCGAGATACATGGACGAGCCGTTGTCGGCCATGATCATGCCGTACTGCTGCAGAGCTTTCAGGATGACCTGGTTGGCTGGCGAGAAAGTGGAAGTGTTGAAACTGGATTTCAGGCGCAGGCGCATGCCCATGGGAGCGGCGCTGGCGTTAGTGGAATTCGCGGCCCAGTGAGTGGCGGGAAGTACGTAGGCGGCGCGGCTGTGCTGCAGCGTGAAACGCAACGCGTGCCGGATGGCGCCGGCAGCGACTTCGTCGTAGCGCGTGAGCCCCGGAAAAATTGGGAGGCCCGCGGCATCAGCGGAAGTCCACGTGAGCGGACGCTGATTATAATTCTGCAAATCCCAAATCGCGGCGGAGGCGGCGTTCCACGAGCCGTTGGTGTTCACGCTGGCGCCAAATAATTCGTAGAGAAAGCAGCTGGTGTTGTCGAGCACGAGCACGTGCTGATCGCCGGGATTTGGCGCGCCTTCAATTTGTGCGTTGGCGGGAATGGGCATGGGACCGGGATCGCTCTCGTTCCCGTAGGCGTTGAACGTTACATTTACCGGCGCTTGTCCCGCGCCGACAACGGAGTAGGGAATTCCGATGGAGCCGCCGTTGTATTGTCCCGAGCCGAAATCAGCGTGAATACCGATGGTGGTGCCGATGAAATTTATGAGCGAGTTCGAATTCGGATCCACCGCCGCCGAGGAGATGTTTTGATTCCAGGCGTTGCCGGCCGGGAAGGGCACGAAGCCGTTGAGGCTCGCGCCGGGGCCGATGCTCATGCCGCTGCAGGCGCTGGCTTGCGTGGTGCCATTCACGATCAGATTGAGCGCGGAAGAAGTGCTGGCGCCGGGATTGGGATTGGTGACGGTGATGGCATACGTGCCGGAAGTTGTCTGGGTACCAGTGGCCGTGAGCTGCGTGGAGCTGACGAACGTAGTGATCAAGACGGATCCAGACAGTGCGACTTGCGCGCCATTGACAAAATTACTGCCGCTGATTGCGAGAGTGAAACTTCCCCCGTTCACCGATGACGGCGAGACGTTGCTCAAGATGGGAGTGGGGTTGAGTAGCGTGACGGCGGCACTGGCGCTTTTCGTGGCGTCGGCGGCGCTGGTGGCAGTGACGGTGGCGGAATTGGGGGTTGGCAGTTTTTGCGGCGCGAGGTATTGACCGCTCGAATTGATGGTGCCGACGGAGGAATTGCCGCTGACCACGCCGTTTATGGACCAGGTTACCGCGGTGTTCGTCGTACCCGTAACGGTGGCGGCAAATTGTTGGGCGCTTCCGGCACGCACGTTTGCGGTGGTGGGCGCGACGGTTACCTGCACCACGGGAGCGGGGTTGTGCTTGCGGTCGGCGGTGCTCGTGCCATTAGTGGTGCCGCAACCAGCCACCCAAAGCGTAAAACACAAAACTTTGATCTGAATGCGCACAAGACTCTCCCTTGATTTAACGAGTATGACGGGTGATTTCTCGACGAACTACTGGCCCACGGGCCAGCAAAAGTACAGGGCACATGGAATGCGGCATTGAATTGCCGCGCAAAATGGCCGATGCTGCAAGGCGGAAACAACTCTCGGTTTAGATCCGGTTTAGCTCAGGAGTCCTGCAATGACGCTATCGCAACGCTGGCCCGCGCTTCCACTCGCGGAATGGAAAGACACGTACGCAACGCTGCACATGTGGACGCAGGTGGTCGGGAAAGTTCGCCTGGCGCTAAGCCCGGACATCAACCATTACTGGGGAACGGCGCTATACGTTACCGCGCGAGGGCTAACCACGTCGCCGATCCCTTACGCGAAGGGTGTATTCGAAATCAATTTTGATTTCGTGGCGCACGCGCTGGAAATCACTACCAGCCTGGGCGAGACCAGGACGTTTCGGTTGATGCCAAGGACGGTGGCGGAATTTTATTTTGAGCTGATGGCGGCGCTCAGCTCGTTGGGGATCGAGGTGAAAGTGTGGTCCATGCCGGTGGAAGTGCCGCGGCCGGTGCGATTTAATCTGGACGAGGCCCATAAATCGTATGACGCGGAATACGCGCACCGCTTCTGGCAGATTTTGACCAGCGTAGACGTGGTGTTGCGGGAATTTCGCTCGAGATTTATCGGTAAAGCGAGCCCGGTGCATTTTTTCTGGGGGAGTTTTGATCTGGCGGTGACGCGTTTTTCCGGACGGCCCGCGCCGAAGCGGCCGGACGCGGATGAGATCACCAAAGAGGCCTATTCGCACGAAGTGATCAGCCACGGATTCTGGCCGGGTGATGGGGAAATTGTGAAGGATGCCGCGTTTTATGCTTATGCCGCGCCGGAACCGGAAGGCTTCAAGACGCAGCGCGTGCTGCCTGCTAAAGCTTTCTACAGCGGCGAGAAAAACGAATTTTTTCTGATGTACGAGGACGTGCGGCTGGCGGAGTCACCAGAACAGGCGTTACTGGATTTTTGCCAGAGCACTTACGAAGCGGGCGCGACTTTGGGGAAATGGGATCGCGCGGAGCTCGAGCGGCCAACGAAAAAGGATGCGGCAGTTCCGGGCTAGGTGGCCCGGGGACCCAGAGTTTCCGCGGGGGAAACTTTGGCGGCAGCGTTGGGAATAGTTGAGGCGACGGGAACGGATGAATCGGCCGCAGGTGCGACGTTCCTGGAGGAAGAAGACGATGACAGGTCGGTCTCGGTGAGTGCGATCGCGGGAGTTGAACGATAACGCACGATCAACAGAGTTAAATCGTCGGCCTGGTGCGCACCCTTGGCGAAATTTTCGACGGACTCAAGGATGGACTTCTGCAATTTGTCCAACGCGCATTCGGATTGACCGGTGAGGACTTCGCGGAGGCGGGGCACGCCGTAAAGCTCTTCCGCGGGATCCATGGCCTCGGTAACGCCGTCGCTGAATAAAACCAACGTATCGCCGGGCTCGAGTTTCACGCAGGCGCTGGTGTATTCGGCCTCGGGCACGAGCCCGACGGGGAAGGAGCCTTCGGTGAAGGGCTCTTCTGCAACGCCGTGCCGCACCAGAAAAGGCGAGGGGTGGCCGGCATTGATGTATTCGAGACGCCCGTCCTGATCGAGGATGCCAAAAAACATGGTGGCATAGCGGCCGACTTCGGAATGGCTGCACAGAAATTTGTTGACGTGATTGAAAACGCGGGCGGGATCGGTCCCGAGGGTCATGCCGGAAAGCGCGCCCTGCAGCATGGTGGTGAGCAGCGCGGCGCCCAAACCTTTCCCGGAAACGTCGGCGATCAGGAACGCGGTGCGATTGTCACTTAGCGGGAAGACGTCAAAGTAATCGCCTCCCACGGACAAACAAGGAAAGTTGATGCCGGAAACGGCGAGGTGCGGAAATTCGCGAAAGTCGCGCGGCAGAAGGGCCTGCTGAATGTCGCGCGCGATATTAATTTCCTGCTCCATGCGCTGGCGCTCACGTTCGCGTTCGACGAGGCGAGCGTTGTCGAGAATGCTGGCGGCGTCGGCGGCGAGGGCGTCGAGAATCTGACGGTCGAGCTTGGAAAAAGCCGCCGGGCGTTTCGAATCCATGTACAGCACGCCGAGAAAATCGCCGCGCTTGATGTTCACCATGGATTCCTGCGTATTGGCGCGGGACATGGCGTAAAGAGGGATGACCACCACGGCGCGTAGCCGCTGCGCGACGATGCTTTGGGCCGCGGCGAGATCCATATCGGCCTGCGCGAGGTCTTCAGTGATGACGGGAGAATGCTGCTTCAGCGCCAACTGAATGGCGGTTTGACTGGGCGTGAGGCTTTCCGGAGGGAGCCGAAGGCCGCCACTGCGGCGCGCCAGGCGCACGTGCAAACTAGCGGGATTATCGCCCTCGAGAAGCAAACCGCGATCCGCGTCGGTTACGGAAACGGCGTGATCGAGCATGGTGCCGAGCACGGAATCAAGCGGCAGCTGTGAATGCAAAAGCGTAGTTGCTTCCAACAATAGATTCAGTTTGCGCAGGCCGCCGGTGCCGGTCTGTTCCGAGGAAGTGATGTGTTCGATACGCGTGAGGAGATGGGGAATGGAGTCTTCGCCAGAATCCGTAGAATTCCGAAAAATTATTTCGTAGGAATCTTCGAGGCCAAAGGAAACGACGTCGCCATTTTGAAGCTCGCGGCTTTCCACTTTCTCGCCATTGACGAAAAGTCCG
>JBBRPU010000129.1:0-8364 GCA_038227545.1 Candidatus Acidiferrales bacterium | reverse complement strand
TGGCAAAGCGAAGTCATATTTGAGGCTTGATGGCACGCCGAAGCTGCAAGGCGCTTCGTGGATTCAACTGGAGGTGGCGAAGAAGCTGGCGGCCATGGCCGGCATGGACGTAGACAAAATGTTTCAGCAGGCGCAGTCGCGCGATTTCAGGCCGGTGGAGTTGCCGGTGCGGCTGAAGGCGCACATCGTCAGCACGGTGCGACCGTTCTCTTCGAAGAATGTTGTGGCCATGCTGCCGGGCAGCGATGAAAAGCGCCGGGACGAAGCGTTGATGTACTCCGCGCATTACGACCATCTGGGCATAGATGCGACGGCGAGCGGCGACAACATTTATAACGGCGCGGTAGACAACGCCACGGGGTGCGGGATTTTGCTGGAACTGGCGCGGGCGTGGTCGCAAGCAGAAGGCTCCGCGCGTCCGCCGCGCTCGATTTTATTTGCTTCGGTTACAGCAGAAGAGCAGGGTTTGCTGGGCTCGGAATATCTGGGCAAACATTCTCCGGTGCCGGGAAAGAAAATTACGCTGGATTTGAATTACGACGGGCTTGCTCCAATCGGCGACCCTGAAGAGGTAGAAGTCAGCGGCGCGGAGCGCACCACTTTCTATCCGGAAGTCGAGAAGATGGCGCAAAAGTTTGGGCTGGGGATTCGGCCTGACGCACTGCCGGAGGCTGGGCATTACTATCGCTCGGACCATTTCAGTCTGGCGCGGGTGGGCATCCCCGCGTTTTCGGTTAACGAAGGTCTTAAATTCAAGGGCCACGACGAAGCGTGGGGGCGAGCGCAAGAGAAAGACTACGTGGATCATCACTATCACCAACCGAGCGATGAATATCACGACAATATGGATTTCACCGCGCTAGCTAAGTTGGCGCTCTTTGGATACGACCTTGGCATGCAGGCAGCGTCTCAGCCCGAGCTTGTACAATGGAAGCCGGGTGATGAATTCGAAGCCGCGAGAAAAAAATAGTCTCGTGGCATTCAGCAATTTTTGCAGCGGAAGGATGGACCGTTTATGACAAGCCCAGGAACCTCACAGCAAGCGGAGTCTCCAATTCCTGCGGACGATCCGAATCGTAAACTCAGACTGGCGGAACCGGAGGCTGACGACCAACTTCCGCATATCGGCGTGGTCGGCGATACGTATACGATCCTCCTGACAGGAGAAGACACCGCCGGGCGCCTGTGTCTGATTGATATGCATGTGCCGCCGGGCGGTGGACCTCCTCCGCATCGGCACGATTTCGAAGAGACGTTCGCAATGTTGGAAGGCGAGTTGGAAGTGACTTTCCGAGGAGTCAAATCTGTCGTGCGCTCCGGCGAGACGATTCATGTTCCCGCCAACGCTCCGCATCAGTTTCACAATGCCTCGAATAAACCCGCTAGGATGCTGTGCACGTGTTCGCCAGCAGGCCAGGAGAATTTTTTTCTCGAAGTGGGTGTGCCTGTTGCGACGCGAACCACACCGCCGCCGATGCTCGACGAGGCCGGCCAGGCGGCGTTCATCGCAAAGGCGAAGTCGCTCGCTACAAAATATCGGACCGAATTTCTGGAACACGCCTGAAGCTGAACTTTAGGAGTGGATCGTCTATAGCGATTAATCAACGAGGCCAGACGCCGGCGGTGAACGACTTGATGGTGTGGAAGCCCAGGCGATCGTAGAGCTGCACGGCGGTGCGATTCTCTGACGTGACGGTCAGCGTCAATTCCTTGAATTTCAGGCCGCGCAGGGCTTCGCTGGATTTATTCATCAGCATGCGGCCCAAGCCGTGACCCTGGAAGCCGGGCATCACGCAAATCTGGGTGGTGTGGCCCACTCCCGGAGAAACTTCGCTGGTGAGAACGGCCGCGACGAGTTCATCGCTGCCCGGTTGGCGCAATACGAATGATGCGCCCGGAACAAACTGCCCACAGCCGGGCAGCAAAATAATATTTTTCAGAAAGCGCAGCGCGCCAGAAATGCTGCGATATTGATCGTTGATTTCGCCATCCACGTGGTTGGCGTACGACAAGTAGATCAATTTGGCGCATGGTTCAAAGTAGCGATCATGCCAGCGATCCACACGGAAACCGCTGGGCAGGGTGGAGTTTGCGGCAGCGGGCTTTTGTAGATCCAGCAGCATGAATTGTCTTGTGTACAGGCGAAAACCCTGGTCGCGAAGTGGAGAATCAATCGGCCCGCTGAAAGGCATGAGCTGGGCTTCGATGCGCTCCATCTGCGGGACGGCACGCATGGAGAAAAGCGTTTCTTCCAGTAAACGTTGTGCGATCTGGGCCTGCGGAAATTGTGCGGAGACATACAAGCCGCCGATGAGCCCTTTTTGTTCTTCCATTACATAAAAGGAATAGCCGGCGGCGTTGCCGTTTTCAAAGGCGACGCTGCCGGCCAGAGCGTGCGCTTCCAGAAAACGCTTGATCAGCTCGAGCGCGCCGCGATAATCCCAATGCAATTCCTTGCGCCAATGCCGAGATTCCTCCTCCAGCAAAGGCTCCAGTTGGCGAACGGTGGTCTGACGCAAATCGACAATATTCATCGGTGAAGGAAGACGTGCCGCGGCCCCTGCCGGGTACGTTCCTATGATAGCCGATTCGCGGAAAAGCGCGGGACGGTGGCGTTATTACGTCGGGAAGCGCGCGATACAAGTGCGACACAACTGGAGTGGTGACTGCCGGGAGGCCGAAAAAGGTGTGCTAGCATGAAAATTATCAGGGTTTGCAATGTTTTTGCATTGTGAGGAATGAAGAACGGCGCGCTTCGATGCCGAGTTGCGCAGACCACGCATGTCCATCCTTTCTGAACTCCGATATCCCACGCGCTGGTACACCAAACTTCTGACGGCTATTCTGGCGTTGGTGTTTTTTGCCGTGCTGGCTACTGTCGGCGTGGCGGGATTTCTGGTTTACCGCATCGTTAAACCGCAGCGTACCAGCTCGGAAATTAATTTAACGAGTTTTCCGGGCCGCCCCGATGCCGTCACCTTCAGCGTTCCGAGACTGGGCACGCGCGAAGGCTGGTTCTTTCCAGGATTGCGCGGCGCCCCGACGATTTTGCTTTGCCACGGATACAGCTCCAGTCGTGGAGAATTGCTGACGCTGGTTTCCGCGCTGCAGGATCACCAGTACAACGTGTTTCTTTTTGATTTTGCCGCGCATGGCGGTAACTCCGGCATGACCACGTTTGGATTTCGCGAAGCGGATGAGCTGGCGGCCGCAATCGACGCGCTGGCGGCGCGGAACGATGTGGATCCGCACAGCTTCGGGGTATGGGGTTACAACCTGGGGGCGTACGCTGCATTGCGTGAAGCGGAGCGGGATCCGCGAATTCGCGCGCTGGTACTGGATTCCATCTATGACGATCCCAAGCAGATGGTAAAGATCGGGGTGGAGCGTACTGGCCTGGCGGGATTTCCGCTGATGATTCGCTCCGCGGAATTCAGTTTCGACATGCTTAACTTGCCGTATCGCAATCAGCCGCCGGTTTCGTCGCGCCTGCATGCTCTGAATAAGGTGCCGATACTTTATATTCAGGCCAGCGATGATCCGGAGTTGGCCAGCATCACACGCGATATGTTCCTGAAGGCGCCCGAACCGCGCGAGCAGGCCATCATCGGGCGCGGGAATTTCGTGGGTATGAACGACGATGACAAGCGGGTTTACGAAAACCGCGTGGTGACGTTTTTCTTATTGCGACTGCCGGCTACCGGGAACATCAAGCCCTGAAGTTCGTGGTCTGACTACAACTACCTGCGCCTGCGGAGATTGATCGGATATTACGCTGGAAATTTCTGCGTGCGATTTCAGTTCGGCTAAATTCTTTTGGTTGGTCACTACTACGGTCTCGCCGGTAACCTCAGGATTCCACTCCGAAACTTCGCGGTGAAGGTAAAAATTCAGCTGGTACTGCCAGGCGCGCTGGAGTTTGTAGGCGTAGGTTACGCTAGCGCGGTCGCGGCCGATCTGAGCGGCAGAAAATCGGGCAGAAAGCTGCGGGTCCAGCCGCGCCGCGGAAACGTAGATGAAGGTGAGCAGCGACAAAACCACGAGGATGGATATCGTCAGCGCGGCAGTTGTGCGGCGGAGCATGGCGGTCGCCATGACAAGCAAACCGCCGGCCATTGCTACCACCACGGCGACTATTACCAGTGAGCCTCGGGGCTGCACGCTAGAAAATAGCGGCCAGCAAGCTGCCGCCACAAAAAGCGCGCCCGGAAAAGCTGCGGCGTAGCCCCGAAAATGATGAGTGGATTTAGCGGCGTTCTGTACCGCCAGCGAAATTAAAAACGCCAGCGGAAATATTGCCGGAAGAATGTAGCCGGGCAGCTTGGATTTGGAGGCGGAGAAAAACAGAATCGGGAAGATGGCCCACGCGGCGAAAAACAGCAATTGGTCGCGATGGATGGGCATTGATGTGGTACGCGCGCGCCGAAACGCGAACCAGACGAGCCAGAAAACCCAGGGCAGCAAGGCCACGAGAGCGATCGGTAGGTAGTACCAGAAAGGTTGGAGATGCTGAAATTCCGGAGTGAGGTAACGCTTGAAGTTATGCTCGACTATGAAAACTCTAAAAAACTCGGGATTGCGGCGCGCGCAAAGGACATACCAGGGCAGGCAGGTCAGCAGAAACGCGGCGATGGCCAACGGATGTAACAGGCGAAGGGAGTCGCGCCACCGTTTGGAGAATACGACCCAGAAAATGATTCCTCCGCCCGCGAGGATTAACGCTGCCGGGCCTTTGGCCAGCACCGCGACACCGAGAAAAAAACCGAAAAGTGAGGCTGCGGCGTTGCGAGGAAGTGAACATCTGGCCAAGCCCAGAATCACCGCCGCGCATACCATGGCCATCGTCAGTGCGGCGCTGAAAGGCATGTCCGGCGCGGCGGCATGTGAGAAGCCCACCATCGCCACGCTAGTGGGCACCAAGAGCGAGACCCAGCGTGCGAGCGCCCAATTGATGTGATGACGTGCAGAGTCTTTTGTGGCCAGCGATTGCGGATCTTTGTCTTCCGGATCTGCCATGCGCAACGCCAACCACGCCAACGCCAGCGAGGCAAAGAGTGCGAACAGAGCGCTGGGAAGTCGCGCGGTGACTTCGCTTACACCGAACAGTTTGAAGCTGAGCGCTGCGGACCAGTAGTAAAGGATAGGCTTCTCAAACCAGGGCTTGCCATAGAGGCGCGGCGTCACCCAGTCGCCGGTTTCCGCCATTTCGCGGGCGATCCACGCGTAACGCGGCTCGTCTGGGCCGACGAAACCGAAGGCTCCCAGGTGGCTGAAATAGCAAACGTACAGCGTGATCAAAATCAGCACCGCGCAGCAGATTTTGCGAAAGGAATTATTCGCGGGCGGTTCGGTTGCGGTTGAGGGTGTGTCGTGCATGCGCAGATTCGTGGCGACAGGAGTCTAACATTGCCCGCGAGGTGCGTGGCAATCGCGTGAGGTGACCTGGCGATCAACGTGGCAATGTGGCCGCGCACGAAGGCATACTGTCGGGGCTAGCGCGGTGACGGTAAGCGATGAAGGAATGGTTGGAGTACGCGGCAGTACGCGTATCACTAAAGATGCTGGAGATGCTGCCGCAAGTGGCGGCGCGTTCGCTGGCGTGTGCGGTGGCGCGCTTTTTGTACATGCTGTCGCCGAAGCTGCGCAAAACGGCCGAGTTTAATCTGCGCATGGCTTTTCCCGAGTGGACCGACGCCCAACGCCAGCAAGTGATTCACAACATGGCGCAAAATCTGGGGCGCATGGCGGCCGAATTCGCGCGCATGCCCAAGTATTCGGCGGGGAACATTCAGGATCTGGTGATTCTAGATGGCCATGAAAATTTTTTGCAGGGCCAGCAGCAGGGGAAGGGCGTCCTCTATTTGACTGGGCACATCGGCGGGTGGGAGCTGTCGTCTTTCGCCCACGCGTTGTATGGCTACCCGCTGCATTACATGGCTCGGCCGCTGGACAACCGCAAACTCGATGAACTGGTGAATCGCTACCGCGGGCGGGGCGGCAATCGTCCGATTTTTAAAAACGAGTCCGCGCGGGTGATGCTGAAGGTATTGAAAGACTCAGGCACGGTGGGGATTCTTGCGGACCAGAACACCATGCCGTCCGAAGGGGTGTTCGTGGATTTTTTTGGAACTCTGGCGTGCACCACGACGGGGCTTGCGCGCGTGGCGCTGCACACGGGGGCGGCGGTGGTGCCGGGTTACGCGTATTGGGACCGGGCTATAAAAAAATATCGGCTAAGATTCGAGCCGCCGGTAGAACTTACGCGCAGCGGCGACACCGAGCGCGACATTCTTGAAAACACGCGAAAATTCACGAAAGTTATTGAGGAAATTATCCGCAAGTATCCCGATCAATGGGTGTGGGTACACGGGCGATGGAACACCAGGCCGCCGGGTGAAGCGCCGCTGTACAACGTTGACTGAAGAGATTTGGTCTCAATCGGAAGTTGGAAATACCGCGAGGTCGCAATGAGAAAAACGGCAAAAGAATTGGCGGCGGCCATCGGCGCCGAGCTCGAAGGGGATGCTGATGTGGAGATAGTGGGAATTGCTTCTCCCGAGCGTGCCGGGCTTCGCGATTTAATTTACGTGGAAGCCGCCAAACAAGCGGCGCGGGCGGAGTCTTCGGCCGCGTTGTGCGTGATCGCAGGCACAGGCGTGGTGCTGAAAGGCAAGACGGTGTTGCGCAGCGGAACGCCCAAGCTGGCGTTTGCGAAAGCGGCAGCGGTGTTAGTTGATCGCGCGCCCATTGCTACGGGAATTCACGCGACTGCCATCGTCGCTCCCCTGGCGAAAATTGGCGAAGGCGTCAGTATCGGGCCTTACGCAGTAATCGGCGAAGACACGCACATCGGCGAAGGCACGCAAATCGGGCCACACGTGGTTGTCGGCGCGGGTTGCTGGATCGGCAAAAATTGCCGACTTCACGCGCGCGCGACTTTGTATCGTGGGGCGCGGCTCGGCGACCGCGTGGAGATTCATTCCGGCGCGGTGATTGGGGCAGATGGTTTTGGATACGCGTTCGGGGAAGGGCGCTACACGAAATTTCCACAGGTGGGCCTGGTGGAGATCGGCGACGATGTGGAAATCGGCGCAAACACGACGATTGATCGCGGGTCGCTGGGAGACACGCGCATTGCTTCCGGTGTAAAGCTCGACAATCTGGTGCACATCGGACACAACTGCGAAATCGGGGAAAACTCCGTGGTGGCAGCGCAGGCGGGCCTGTCGGGCTCCTGCGTCTTTGGAAAAAACGTGATCGTCGGTGGCCAGGCCGGTTTCGGCGAGCGCTGCAAGTTGGAAGACGGGGCGATCATCGGGGGGCAGTCCGGAGTGCTCGGCGGCAAAGTGATCCACAGCGGAGAAACGGTGTGGGGTACGCCGGCGCGGACGCTGGAAAAGTTCAAGCAGCAATTTGCCTGGCAGGCTCGGCTGCCGGATCTGGCGGCGAGACTCAAAAAGCTCGAAGAGAATGTGGGAAAATAGCAGGGCGCGGGCGCGGTACAGACTGGCGTGGAGTTATGGTGGAAAGCGGCGTGACCAAGGATAAACGGATCTGGCGCGTTATTGTCGTTGGCGGCCACACGCGTAGCATCGGCAAGACGGAACTGGTATGCGATGTCATACGCGCTTTCCCCGAAGAGAACTGGATCGCGGGAAAAATTACGCAGTACGGCCACGGCGTGTGCGCGAAGAACGGCGAGAACTGCGGCTGCGCGCCCGACGAGCACAGTTACGCGATCAGCTGGGAAACCGACACCGCCAGCGGAACGGACAGTTCGCGGTTCCTGGCCGCCGGCGCTAAGAAATCTTTCTGGCTGCGCACCAAGCAGGGATTTCTGGCGGAGGGGCTGCCACTCTTACGCGACGCGCTGAACAGCGTCGTGACGGGCGTCACTGTAGGCGCTTCAAACCCGCCTACACTCATCATCGAAAGCAATTCGCTGCTGCAATTTGTGCAGCCCAGCCTGTACTTCGCGGTGATGGACCCCAGCCGCGACGACTTCAAGGATTCCGCCCGCGCGGTGCTGGATCGCGCCGATGCTTTGGTGATGCACCAGAGCATCGAACCCAGCGCGCCTGATACACCTCAAAGCCCGGTGTGGATGAAACTACCGGCCAACCTGCTGCGGGAAGTGCCCTCCGTGAGCCAACGGCCCGGGGAACCGCTACCCGTTCCTCTTCAGGTGATGGTCCGCCGCACCCTGGAAGGCGCTGCGGACGTAAAGGTTTAGGGCCCCACCGGTACGATACAGGTGAGGACAATCTAATTGACCGGCACTGCCCAACCCGGCGATAATCTAGTAGTACTACCGTAACTCGGTAGGGATGGTGGGCTTAAGTGGCGGGCTTAAGCCAGAGTGTA